>JAWOFB010000407.1:0-4729 GCA_046482445.1 Ectothiorhodospiraceae bacterium
TCATCGCACCCGTCAGCGTCGTCTTGCCATGGTCAACGTGACCAATCGTGCCAACGTTGCAGTGCTCTTTCTTGCGCTCAAACTTGCTCTTGGACATGGAGTACTCCCGGCCTTGTCTCGTTGTTCATGCTCGTGACCGCTGCAGCGGCCTATTCAGAAGACGATGGAGCCCATAGGCGGATTTGAACCGCCGACCTCTCCCTTACCAAGGGAGTGCTCTACCTCTGAGCTATATGGGCGCTGTTGCCCTTGTCGCCCCCAGGCCTTCGGTCTGGAGCGGGTGATGGGAATCGAACCCACATCATCAGCTTGGAAGGCTGAGGTTCTACCGTTGAACTACACCCGCGGAATCGGCCCATTCACCGCCCGGGTTCCAGCCCCCGGACGGGATGCGAGAGGCCGGCGCGTACGACCGTTACCGTCGCCAGCAGCACCCATCACTACCGGATGCCTCACCCAAGGGAATGACCGCTTGCGGGGACGGCGTGCCGTCGCCGGTGCAACGCTTCGCCCACTCCCTTGGCAGCGGTCTTTGTTCACCTTCGCACCGCGGTATCGCCGCGATGCGGTCCTTGTTCGGTGGAGGGGGGAGGATTCGAACCCCCGAAGGCTGTGCCAGCAGATTTACAGTCTGCCCCCGTTGACCGCTTGGGTACCCCTCCGTTTTAGAGCGCGCTACTGTGCGCCACGATCGCCTTTGATGTCAACTCCCTTAGCGGGTCAGGCCGACGATCCGGCGCTGACCCGCCACCGCGGGCCCCTACGCCTGCTCGCCGTCCGTGTGACGGCGCCGCGCGGCCCCCGTCACGGCGTCGGTGATGCGCCGGACCACCGCGTAGAGCAGGGGGATGAAGAACGTGCCCAGTATGGCCGCCGAGATCATGCCACCGAGAACGGCAGTCCCGATGGCTGCCCGCGCACTAGACCCCGGTCCGGTGGCAAGAGCGAGCGGCACCACCCCCATGCCGAAAGCCATGGAGACCATCAGGATGGGGCGTAGCCGCAAGCGGGCCGCCTCCTGCGTAGCCGCCACCAGTTCGTAACCGCGCGCCTCCAGCTGCCGCGCGAACTCCACCAGCAGGATGGCGTTGCGCGCTGTCACGCCGGTGGTGGTCAGAATGCCCACCTGGAAAAAGACGTCATTAGGCATCCCGCGCACCATGGCCGCGAGGACCGCACCCAGGATGCCCAGGGGCACGGCCAGCATCACCGATACCGGAATGGTCCAGCTCTCGTAGAGTGCCGCCAGAGCCAGGAACACGGCCAACGCCGACAACGCGTACAGCAGCGGCGCCTGGTTGCCGCCCTGGCGCTCCTGGAAGGACAGTCCGCTCCAACCGTCCGTCACGCCCGCCGGCAGTTCAGCCACCAGGCGCTCCATCTCGGCCATGGCCTCGCCGCTACTGTAGCCCGGCGCGGGCTCGCCCTGGATCTCGCGGCTGGGCACGCCATTGAACGACTCCAGCCGGGGTGACCCGTAGGTCCAGTCCGTCTCGATCACTTCGCCCACCGGTGTCATTGAGCCGCTGTCATTGCGCGCGTACCACTCGTCGAAGTCCTCGGGCAGCATACGGTGGGGCGCATCCCCCTGGACGAATACGCGCTTGATGCGGCCGTCGCGCATGAAGTCGTTGACGTACCGCGACCCCCAGGCAACAGACAGCAGTTCGTTGACCTCGGGGATGGACACACCCAGGGCCTGGGCCTTCTCCCGGTCCACGGTCACCTGGAACTGCGGGTTGTCCGCCAGGCCATTGGGCCGGACATTGGTGAGCACGTCGCTCTCGGCCGCCTTCTGCAGCAGGGCCCCCTGGGCTTCCATGAGGGCCTCGTGGCCAACACCGCCCTGGTCCTGGAGGTGCATCTGGAAACCCGTGGCATTACCCAGCTGCTGGATCGCCGGCAGGTTGAACGCGAACGCCTGACCGTCGCGGATGCGCCCGGCCAGCTCGCGGTTGGCCCGCTGGACCATGGCCGAGACGCTCTCGGTCTCGGGATCGCGCTCGGCCCAGGGCTTGAGGTTGATAAAGGCAAGACCCGCATTCTGCGCGCGCCCGGCAAAGCTGAAACCGCCCACGGTGAACAGCCCCTCCACCATGTCCTGTTCCAGGAAATAGGTCTCCACCTCATCCAGGGTGTTCACCAGACGCTCCTGGGTCGCGCCGGTGGGCAGCTTGATCTGGGCAAAGGCCACGCCCTGGTCGGCCTGGGGCAGAAAGCCGGTGGGCAACCGCGTGAACAGGGCCCCCATGCCCACGACAATGGCAATAAAGACCACCGAGTAGATCCAGGCGCGCCGCGCCAGATGCCCGACCAGCGCCACGTAGCCGCGGGTCAGGTACTGCAGCCCGCGGTCGAACCAGCCGAACAGGACCTGCATGACCGTGCGTTTGTCCGGGCGCTTGAGGACCCGGGAGCACAGGATGGGGCTGAGAATCAGGGCCACCAGCACCGAGAACACCATGGCCGAGACCAGGCTCATGGAGAACTGCCGATAGATGGCGCCCGTCGACCCCGGGAAGAAGGCCATGGGGATGAACACCGCGGAGAGCACCGCGCCGATGCCCACCAGGGCCCCCGTAATCTGGCCCATGGACTTGCGCGTCGCCTCCATGGGACCGACGCCGTCCTCGTGCATGACGCGCTCGACGTTCTCCACCACCACGATGGCGTCATCCACAAGCAAGCCGATGGCCAGCACCAGCCCGAACAGCGTCAGCATGTTGATGGAAAAGCCCGCCGCCGCCATCACGGCGAAGGCACCCAGCAGCACGATGGGGATGGCCAGACTGGGAATCAGCGTGGCACGCCAGCTTTGCAGGAACAGCAGCATGACCAGCACCACCAGGGCGATGGCCTCGACGATGGTGTGGACCACCGCCTCGATGGAGGCCTCGACAAACGGTGCTGTCTCGTAGGCGTACTCGATCCCGACGCCTTCCGGCAGGAACGGCTCGAGCTCCTCGAGGCGCTCCTTGACGCGCTCCGTCGTGGCCAGGGCGTTGGCATCCGGCGACAGGTTGATCCCCATGCCGGCGGCCGCATCACCGTTGTAGAAGCTCTCGATCTGGCTTGCGCCCGTTCCCAGCGCCACGCGGGCCACGTCACCCAGCCGCACCGGGGCGCCGTTGTCACTCGTGCGCAGCAGGATGTCGCGGAAGTCCTCGGGCGTCTCCAGCAGGCTCGCCGACTGCACGGTGGCGTTGAGCTGCTGGCCCGGTACGGCCGGCAACCCCCCGAGCTCGCCGGCGGTGAGCTGGACATTCTGTGCCGAGATGGCCTCGGTCACGTCACCCACCGTGACCCCGTAATTGGTCAGTGCATCCGGGTCCAGCCAGATGCGCATGGCGTACTCGGAGCCGAATACCTGGACGCTGCCCACGCCCTGGACGCGAGCCACCGGCTCTTCGACGTTGGAAGACACCAGGTCACCCAGATCCAGCCGGGTCAGATCGCCGTTTTCGGCGACAAAGCCGACCACCATGAGGAACGACCCACCTTCCTGGGTCACGCTGATGCCCTGCTGGCGCACCGCCTGGGGCAGCCTGGGCTCGGCCAGATTGAGCTTGTTCTGCACCTGGACCTGGGCGATATCCGGATCCGTGCCCAGCGCGAAAGTCAGGCTCACCGAAGCATTGCCCGAGGAATCGCTGTTGCTGGAGATATACTGCAGACCATCCAGGCCGGTCATCTCCTGCTCGATGACCTGGATAACCGTGTCGTTGACCGTGGCCGCGGACGCGCCCGGGTAGGTGACCTGCACCTCGATGGTGGGCGGCGCCACGGTCGGGTACTGCTGCACCGGCATGGAAAAGATGGCAATGACGCCGGCCATCATGGTCACCAGGGCCAGCACCCAGGCGAAAACCGGGCGTTCGAGGAAGAACTTAACCACGACCGTCGCCCTCGCTCATCGCCTCGGCCTCCTCCACCGAATCCGCCTGGGGCGCATCCTCCGAGGGCTTGTTGGGAATGTCGACCCTGGCCGGGGTGACGGTGTCACCCTCACTGATCTTTTGCAGACCCGAGACGATCAGCCGGTCACCCGCTTCCAGCCCGCTGTCCACTAGCCAGAAGCTGCCAATGGCACGACTGACCTCGAGCTGGCGCTTGACCACGGTGTCATCGCTGTCCACCACCAGCGCCGTGGGCTCGCCCCGCGGGTTACGGGTGACCCCCTGCTGGGGAGCCAGGATGGCCTGATCACGGACCCCTTCGCTGACCCGGGCGCGGACATACATGCCCGGGAGCAGGTCGTGATCCGGGTTCGGGAACACCGCGCGCAGGGTGACGGTGCTGGTATCCGCGTCCACGGTAATGTCCGCGACCTCCAGCTCGCCGGCATGCTCGTAGGTGTTGCCCTCGGGGAGCAGCAACTCCACCTCGGCGGTGCCGTCGTCCACCTCGGTCAATTCCCCCTCGGCAAGCTGGCGGCGGAGTGCGCGCACCTGGGAGACCGATCGCTGGATGTCCACGTAGATCGGGTCGAGCTGCGTCACCCGCGTCAACGGGGCCTCCTGCTGCGCGGTCACCAGGGCACCGGTGGTGGCCCGAGTCGGCCCGACCCGCCCCGGGATGGGCGCCTTGACGCCGGTGTAATCAAGCTCCGTGCGCGCGGTCTCGAGATCCGCTTGCGCGACCTGCACGCCGGCGCGGGCCTCCTCGAGCTCGGCGCGGGCGTTGTCGTATTCCTGCTGGCTCACGGATTCGCTCTCGAGCAGCGAGGCCA
>JAWOFB010000122.1:0-3368 GCA_046482445.1 Ectothiorhodospiraceae bacterium
CCCAACCAATGTTGCTCTCCACCATCATCCCCACGAGCGAGCGATTGCCTTCCGTGATCTGGTTCACGAGATTATCCAGCACCAGCGGCTGCAACGCCGGGTCCTTGTTGCAGTTGGCATGGCTGCAGTCCACCACGATGTTGGCCGGCAGCCCGGACTGCTGCAGTTCCTGCTCGCACATGGCGATGTTCACGGAATCGTAGTTGGGGCTGCCACCGCCGCCACGCAAGACGATGTGCCCGTAGCCGTTGCCCCGGGTGCGGACAATGGAGCACTGCCCCTGGTAATTAATGCCCAGGAAGCTGTGCGGGTTGGCCACCGAGTGCAGGGCATTGATCGCGGTCGTCAGCGAGCCATCGGTCCCGTTCTTGAAACCAACCGGTGTGGACAGCCCGCTGGCCATTTCCCGGTGGGTCTGGGATTCGGTGGTCCGGGCGCCGATGGCTGTCCAGGTAATCAGGTCCGAGATGTACTGCGGGATGATCGGGTCCAGCGCCTCGGTGGCCGTGGGCAGGCCCATCTCCGCGCACTCGAGCAGGAGCTGGCGGGCGTTGTAGAGGCCTTCATCAATACGGAAGGAGTCGTCCATGTACGGGTCGTTGATAAAGCCTTTCCAGCCCACGGTGGTGCGCGGCTTCTCGAAGTACACCCGCATGATGACCACCACCGAGTCACTGACCCGATCGGCCAGGGCCTTGAGCCGCTTGGCGTAATCCCGGGCACCTGCCATGTCGTGGATGGAGCACGGCCCCACCACCAGGAACACCCGCGGGTCGCGCCGATCCAGAATGGCCTGGATCGTCCGGCGACCGGCGATGACCGTCTCCCGGGCGCTGTCACTCAGTGGCAGACGGGCATGGACCTCCTCGGGTGTGGGCAGAAGCTCCTGGGAAACCACGTTGACGTCATCGAGGGAACCGTTTTCGGCAGCGGCATCAGCCATACGAACTCACCTGGGCTTTGTTGTTCGAGTGGATGCACCCGCCTTGGCCCTCGCCGGGGCGTCCGGGCAAGGCGTGGCACAGGGACGACATGGTAGCCGGGCGCGGCCGTCTTGACTACGCCGCCGGGCGCGCCCGCTGCTGCTGGGGGGTTGCGGTGATGAGCCGGGTCACCGGTTCGCTGGCGCCGGCCTCGAGCTGCACCGCCCGCAAGCCGGGGCAGGCAGGAGCCGCGAAATACGCAGGCAGAAGCGCCCGCTCCACCACGGCGCGGAGGCCGCGCGCACCGCTGCCGCGCTCCTGGGCAGCGGCCACGAGTTGCGCTCGCGCGGCTTCGCTCACCCACAGGTCACAGCCATCCATCGCCAGAAGGGCCCGGGCTTGTCGCAACGGCGCATCCGGCGGCTCCGTGAGCATGGTGTCGAGTTCGGTCCCACCGGGCTCGGTCAGCGGAACGCAAACCGGAAACCGAGCGGCGAGTTCGGGGCGCAGGGCCGCCGCTTGCGCGTCCGCCGCGCCCGGGAGCGCGCAGTTGCAGAAGCTACCGCCGGCAATGAACAGGATGTCGGCGGTATCCACGTCCACGCGCCGGCCATTGGCACGGGCCACCGACACCACACGCCCCTCCAGGCACGACAGCAGGGCTTGCTGAGCGGCCGTGCCACGACCCTCGCCGTCGGCCTCCGCAAGCTTGTCGATCTCGTCCAGGTAGACCACGCCGCGTCCGGCCAAGGCAGCATCCCAGTCGCAATCGCGCAGCAGGCCACGAGCAATTGCTTCTGGCCCGGCACCGCCGCCGCCCGCACCGGTGAGCGCGGTGGCGTCCACTACCGCGAAGGGGACCTCCAGGCGGTGCGCCAGGGTCGCCACCAGATGCGTTTTGCCACTGCCGGTGGGGCCGGTGAGCAACACGTTTGCCTTCCCGGGGCCGGGCATCCCCGGCTGCAGGATCCGCCAGGCGAGCCGCTTGTAGTGGTTGTACGCCTGCACGGCGAGCGCGCGTTTGGCGCGATCCTGGCCCACTACGGAGCCATCCAGTGCGGCGCGAATCGCCGTCGGTCGCGGTAACTGACGCACGCGGCGAAGCAACAGCTCATGGCGATGCTCGCTCAACTCATCGGCGAGCACGGCGGCGCAATCGCCGCACATGGCCGCCTCGTGTCCGGCGACAAAACCGGGCACGATCTCGGCGTCCCGGCGACAGAACGCGCACCGATCCAGGTGACTCAGGGCATCGGCCGGCAGCAGACCGGACAGATCCATGGCAGAACTCCCAACGGCCAACGGAACGAGGGACCGCTCCTCCCTGTCCTGCAACGGCGGATCGCGGTTTTTCTTGAGGTTCGTGCCGGACACCACTAGGCGGTATCATGGCAGTTCCGAGCTACAGGCAACGAGGCACCCATGGCGGTCGATCGCAAGCTCCTGGACATTCTGTGCTGCCCCGTGACCAAGCACCCGGTGGAACCCCTCTCGAGGGAACGTCTGGACGCGCTGAATGCGCTCATTGAACAGGGCGAGGCCTGCTATCAGGACGGCACGTTGGTGACGGAACCGGTCCGTGAGGCACTGATCACGGACAATGGCGAGCGTGTCTACCTGGTCAACGACGGCATCCCGGTGATGCTGGAAGAACGCGCCCTGACGGCCAGAGGCCTGGGCTGGATCTGAGTCGTGACGGCGACACGCGCAACGCTGCTGACGGAAATCCGCGCGCAGTTACCGGAACACGAGGCGCGCTGGCTGCTCACCCACACGGCGGGGCGCGAGCAGCCGGGGGACAACGCCCCGGTGGACGCGACTGCAGCGCAGCGGCTGCGGGCGCTCGCCGGGCGCCGGGCGAACGGTGAACCGCTGGCGTATGTCCTGGGTTCGCAGCCGTTCCGCCAACTGGAACTCACGGTGACACCCGATGTCCTCATCCCCCGCCCCGAGACCGAGGAACTGGTGGACTACGCCCTGGGCCTGGTAGCGGAACGCCGCGGCATCCGCGCCCTGGACCTGGGCACGGGCAGCGGCGCCATTGCCCTGGCGCTCGCGCAGGAGCGCCCGGACTGGCGCGTCACCGCCAGCGAGCGGGATCCCGCCGCCCTGAGCGTCGCCCGCGCCAACGGGCAGCGTCTGGGACTGAAGGTCGAGTGGGTGGCGGGCGACTGGTTACAGCCGCTCACCGGGCAGGTCTTCGATCTCATTGTCAGCAACCCGCCCTACGTGGCGGACCCCGACCCGGATCTGGCCACCGATGTCGCCGCCCACGAGCCGGCGGCGGGTCTGCGTGCCGGTGGGGACGGGCTGGCCGCGATCCGGGTGATTGCCCGGGACGCACCCGGCCATCTGGCACCGGGCGGCTGGCTGATCGTCGAGCACGGCGCCCGGCAGGCGGTCGCGGTGGCCGAGCTGCTGCGGCAGGCCGGACTGGAAACGGTC
>JAWOFB010000126.1:0-4211 GCA_046482445.1 Ectothiorhodospiraceae bacterium
GCAGGATGGCAGTTTCTCCCGCGAACGCTCCGAGCAGTTCCTGGAGGGGCGGCGCGCCTCGGCGGCGCAGTTCGAGGAGCAACAGGAGCGCCGGGCGATTGCCGGGCAGCTTCAGCGCGCCCTGGCCGAGACCGCGCTGGTGACCGACCGTGAGCTGCGCGATCTGTTGCGACTTCAGGGTCAGGAGCGGGATACGGCCTGGCTTACCGTGCGTGTCGACCCCGAGAGCGTGAGTGTCTCGGACGAGGATGTTCAGAGCTACTACGAGGACAACGCCGACGAGTTCATGCGCCCGGAACAGGTGCAGTTGCGCTACCTGGAGATCACCCGCGACGGCATGCTCGACGCGGTGGAAGTCGACGATGACACCATTCGCGAGCGCTACGAGCAGGTGAAAAACGAGCGCTACACCGAGGGCGGGCGCCTGGAAGCGCGGCACATCCTCATCGAAGTGCCGGAGGACGCCAGCGACCAGCGGGTTGAGGAGGCTCGCGATCAGATTCGTGCATGGCGCGAGCAGATCCGTGAGGGTGAGGCATCCTTCGAGGAACTCGCCCGGGAACACTCCGATGACCCCGGGTCCGCGCGCCAGGGAGGCGATCTCGGCCGTATCCGGCGGGGCGACATGGTGGAACCGTTCGAGGAGGCGGCCTTCGGCCTGGACGAGGGCGAGCTCTCCGAGCCGGTGCGCACCCAGTTCGGCTTTCACCTGATCCAGGCCACCAGCGCCAGTCAGGGCGATGTCACGCCTCTGGACGAGGTCCGGGACGAGTTGCGCCAGGAGATCGCCGGCGAGCAGGTGCGCACGCGCTATGTCGAGGCGCTGAATCGCCTGGATGAACTGGCCTTCGACAACCCGCAGACCCTCGAGCCTGCCGCCGACGAGCTTGATCGGTCGATCAGCGAGACGGACTGGATCCCGCGCGGCGGGACCGACGAGGGCATTGGCTCCCACGACGAGGTGCTTTCGGCGGCCTTCGACCCGGAGGTCCTGGAAGACGGGCGCAACAGCCCGCTGGTTGAGCTCGGTGATGATCGCGGACTGATCCTGCGGGTGAGTGAACACCGGGAAGAAGCGCAACGCCCCCTCGAGGAGGTGCGCGACACGGTGGCCGAGCGCGTGCGCGAACGCCAGGCGGGTGAGCAGGCGCAAGCGATTGCCAGCGATCTGGAGGAGCAATGGCAGGCCGGCGAGTCCGTGTCGGCCCTGGAAGAGTCCAGCGAGGCGGTGACGCTCGAGGAGGCAGGCTGGATCGGGCGCAACGACTCGTCGGTCGCTTCACGCATCCGGGATCCGCTGTTCCGTATGCAGCCCCCGGGCGACGATGAGGTCCGAACCCGGATCCTGGAGTCCGGCTCCGAGCGACTGGTCCTGGGACTGCGCGACGTGCGTGCCGGTGATCCGGAGTCGATTCCGGCGGAACAGCGCCAGCAGCTACGTGAGCGGCTGCGCCAGGCGCGCGGTCAACAGGCGCTCACGCGGTTCCTGGAGCAGTTGCGCGGTGATACGGAAGTCACCATCCACGACGAAGACTACCGGGACTAACAGCATGCCGACCAAGGGGTGTGCTGCCTTTTAGCAGCACACCGCTTGCGTCCAGGCCGGTCGACGGTTTGGCTTTACTTCCTTCAAGGTTCGTAAGTGCTGGCGCGCTCGGCGGGCGGCCGGAAATCCCTGTCCGGCCCTAACAGGCCGCTTGTTCCGCAGCCTACGTATCCTCTTCTTCCAGCCCTTCGAGCCCCGGAAGCCCCACAATGTGGAAGCCGCTGTCCACGTGCAGGATTTCGCCGGTGACCCCACGGGCGAGATCGGAACACAGGAAGGCGGCGGCGTCGCCGACTTCGTCGGTGGTGACGTTGCGTTGCAGCGGGGCGGAACGGGCGTTGAACTCCAGCATCTTGCGGAAGCTGCCAATGCCGGCGGCGGCCAGTGTCTTGATGGGGCCGGCGGAGAGGCCATTGACCCGGATGCCCTCGGCGCCGAGATCGTAGGCCATGTAGCGCACATCCGCCTCGAGGCTGGCCTTGGCCGCCCCCATGACGTTGTAGCTGGGCAGCGCCCGCTCGGAACCGAGGTACGTCAGAGTGAGCAGGGCGCTGTCACGGGTCATCAGGCCTCGCAGCGCCCGCGCCAGGGCAACGAAACTGTAGGCGCTGACATCGTGGGCGATGCGGTAGCCTTCCCGCGTGGTGTTGTCCACGAAGGAGCCCTTGAGCTCCTCCTGGGGGGCGAAGCCGATGGAATGCACGGCGATGTCCACCTGATCCCAATGCTCGCGCAGCGCCGGGGCCAGGTTGTCGAATTCCTCGTCCTCGGTCACGTCCAGCGGCAGGACGATGTCACTGCCCAGTTCGCTGGCGAGCTTCTCCACACGCGGCCGCAGCTTGTCGTTGGCGTAGGTCAGGGCGAGCTCCGCGCCTTCCCGTCGCATGGACTTGGCCACGCCGTAGGCGATGGAGCGATTGCTGGCGATGCCCGTGATCAGGGCCTTTTTTCCGGACAGGAACCCCATGGTGTGCCTCCTCGCAGAACCGTTGGCGCCGCCATCGTGCTGGCGAATGCCGAAGCGGGAGTATACTACTAGCGCCGTCGGCGGTCTTGCCAGCCATGCCCGCGGTCTGAGCCGGGTAACGGCTGTGGCTCGGTGCCGTGGAGTGGGGATGGTATCCTGCGCCCCCATTTCCGAGGCCGAGCGCTTGCCATGGATCCCGTTATCGCGCTGGTCGGTCGCCCGAACGTGGGCAAGTCGACTCTTTTCAACGAACTCACCCGCAGCCGCGATGCGCTGGTGGCGGACTTCCCGGGGCTGACCCGGGATCGGCAGTACGGTCGTGCGCGCTTCGGGCGGCATCGCTTCGTGGTGGTGGATACCGGCGGCCTGGGCGATGACCCCGAGGGTGTGGCTGGTGCCATGGAGGAGCAGGCCCTGCATGCCGTCGCCGAGGCCGACGCGGTGGTCTTCCTGGTGGATGCCCGGGCCGGCACCACCGCTGCCGATGAGGAAATTGCCCAGCGCCTGCGCGCCACCGGCAAGCCCGTTGTGCTGGCGGTCAACAAAACCGACGGCCTGGCCGTGGCGAGCGCGGCATCGGAGTTCCACGCCCTGGGTCTGGGCGAACCCCATACCATCGCTGCGCGCCGTGGCCAGGGTGTCGGCGCGCTGGTGGACGCCGCCATGGCGGCGCTGCCGGAGACCGCAGCGGAGACGCCCCCGGATGCGTCGGAGGCCACCGACGAAGGCACGCGCATCGCGGTGGTTGGGCGGCCCAATGCCGGCAAGTCCACGCTGGTGAACCGCCTCATCGGCGAGAGCCGCGTGCTGGTGTATGACCAGCCGGGGACGACGCGCGACAGCATCGCCGTGCCGTTCATCCGCGAAGGCCGGCCGTATACGCTGATCGATACGGCCGGGCTGCGCCGGCGCAGCCGGGTCCAGGAGACGGTGGAGAAATTCAGCGTGGTCCAGACCATGGCGGCCATCGATGCGGCCCACGTGGCCATCGTGGTGCTGGATGCGCGCGGCTGGGTGACCGAGCAGGACGCCCACATTGTCGGTCACGCCATCGAGGCCGGCCGCGGGCTGGTGATTGCCGTCAACAAGTGGGACGGTCTCAGCGATCACGAACGGGATCAGGTCCGCCGAACCCTTCAGGTGCGCCTGGGCTTTCTGGATTTTGCCGCGATTCACTTCATCTCGGCGCTTCACGGCACCGGTGTCGGGCACCTGCTGGAGGCCGCGGACAAGGCGCGGGCTGCGGGCGACAGCGATCTGTCCACCCACAAGCTCACCGGCATCCTGGAGGATGCCGTTGCCGGCCATGCCCCGCCGCTGGTCCGGGGCCGCCGCATCAAGCTACGCTATGCGCATCAGGGCGGGCGGAACCCGCCGGTGATCGTGATCCACGGTAACCAGGCCGAGCGCACGCCGGAGGATTACCGGCGCTATCTGGCCAATACGTTCCGCACGCAGTTGCAGTTGCAGGGAACCCCGGTACGCCTGGAGTTCCGCACCACGGATAACCCGTACGAGGGACGGACGAACACCCTCACGGAGCGCCAGCGGAAGCGCCGCAAACGCCTGCAGCGACACGTCAGGCGGGGCGGCGGCAGGAAACGATAGAGGAGAGGCGCCATGCGCACGTTGTTGTTGTCGACCACCGTGGCCGCTGTTGTCGGTCTGGCGGGCTGTGCCGGCGGCTCGGGCCCCGGG
>JAWOFB010000150.1:0-2618 GCA_046482445.1 Ectothiorhodospiraceae bacterium
CGCCACGGGGCACGCCGCCTGGGTGAACAGCCCCGCCGCCAGCCCCGGCCACTGCGTGATGCCGGCCTGCGCGGAGACCAGGGCCGGGCGGGCGCGGGCCATGGCCTCCAGGGCGACGGAGCCGAAGGTTTCCATATGCGACGGCAGGACCAGCAGGTCGGCCGAGTCCATGACCGCACGCAGCGACTCGCGCTCCAGCCAGCCGCGGTAGTCCAGATTGGGCAGCTCGCTTGCGGCAGCTTCCATGAGCGCTCGCTCCGGCCCGTCACCCACGATCACGAAGTCGATGCCCGGGTGGCGCCGGGCTGCGTCGATGAGGGCCTGCGGGTTCTTCTCCGCGGCCAGTCGGCCCGCGTAGCACACCCGGCCCAGGTGCTCCGGTGGGGCCGGCGGTTCCGCAAGGAAGCGCGCGTCCAGCGGTGTCCCCAGGATGTCCACGCGCGGCGCGCCCAGGGCGTTGAGGCGCTCCCGCAGGCCTTCGCTGTGGCCGATGACGGTGCCGCTGCGACGGCAGATGAACCGATTCACCCGGTCCATGACGCCCTGGATCAAGCCCGCCCGGAGGCGGCCCCAGTACAGGGCCGACAGCCCCTCGAAATCCGTGTGGTAGGCGGAGATGAACCCACAGCCCCGGCGGCGCGCTTCGCGCAGCCCCAGCAGCCCGAACGGGCCGGGCGTCACGGTCACGATCAGGTTGGGCTGGAGCACGCGAAGATCGCGGCGGATGCGCGGCACATTCGGTACCACCAGTTCCTGCGTGGCGTCGCCCGGCATGCGCAGTGACAGCCGCCGCCCGTTGGCGCTGGCCGCCGGCTGCATGACAGCCGCGGCAGCAACCCGCGGGCGCAAGTGCGCCAGCAAATCGTGGTAGTAGGCACCGGTGCCGTTGCGCTCCGGCAGTGCGTCCGAGAAGAAGGCGACCCGAACGGGTGGCTCCGGAGCCGGTTCGTTGGTCATCGGGGTCACGCGCTGCCTCCAACCCGGTGTGGCAGGGCTCGCAGGGCCCGGTAGGGCGGCTCCAGCCGCGCCGCCAGCGTGTCCGTGGCCAGCGCCAGCGCGGCGGCGCTGTGCCGGTGCCCGCCACCGCCGCTACGCAGCTGCGCCAGGCCGGCAGCCAGGCGGTCGCCGCAGGGCTCGCCCAGTTGCTCCAGGGCGGCGGTAACGGTTTCCTCGGGCGCAGCGCGCAACTCCGCCATGTCCACAATAGCGGCTCGCTGGCGCGGCCACGCGGCCAGTGTGACCTGGAGGTGGGCCAGTGTGCCTGCCTGGAGGTCCAGGAACAGTGTCTGGAAGGCGGCGCCGTCGACCCGCGTGCCCAGCACCCGGGCACTGCCCACGGAGCTGATCTGGGAACTGAGTGCCGTCACCGGTTCCCGGATGCAGACGACAAAGCGTGCGTCCGGGAGGGTCTCGTGCAGCCCCTGGAGCCAGGAACCGAAGGCGGCGTTTTTGGACAGCAGGATGCGCCGGCCACCATCGGCATAAAGGTGGCGCTGGAGAAGCCTTCGGTAGACGACCAGCAGGCGCCGCCGGCGGCCCTCCGGCATCCGGGTATCAAAGGCCCCCAGGTCCTGGAGTCCCCGGGCCCCCGGGAACGCCAGTAGCAGCAGAAAGCAGCCGCCGGCGGGCAGCAGGGCCAGGTAGTCCTCTTCCGGGCTGTCCAGAGCGACTTCGTGGACCGCGGCGAGGTCGCCGGCCAGCCGGCGCGTGAGCGCGGTCAGACCGCGCCGGGCATGGCCGCCCAGGGCCCTGTCCAGGCGCGCGGCGGCGCGGATCAGCCAGCGCTGCACAATGGACGGTGCCAGCAGGACCTCCCATGTGGTCGGCGTCGTATAGCGGTCGGTGTCACTGGCCAGCGCCCGGTGCAGCGCGGTGGTGCCGCTGCGCGGGATCCCCGTGATGATAACGGCGCGATCCGGCGGCACGCGCCGGTAGCCGGGGAACAGGACCTCGTCCAGGAGCAGGCAGACGACATGGATGAGCTGCACCAGCAGTGCCGGCGGCAGCGCGAGGACCAGGATCAGCGCACGGCGCGCACCTAAGGGCGCCCGCGGTTCCCGCGGGCGCACAAAGGCCTGCAGCCACCACCCGAGCTGCCGCAGCAGGCCGTCCAGACAGGCGGTGAGGGTCACCATCGCTGGTCGAACACCAGCCGGTGCGAGAGCACATAGTTGCACGTCATCCCCGCTAGCCCGCCGGCGATGATGCCCAACAGCGGCAGCCACAGGGGGCGCGTCCCCAGCCATGCACCGATGATTTCCACCACCACCAGAAAGCCCCCGTAGTTCACCACGCCGCCGGCGGCAAAGACGCCGTAGAAGCGGCTCATTTCGGCGGCGCGTCCGCGCTCGCGCTGACCGCCGAAGGTAAAGCGGCTGTTGAGGCCGTAGCCCGCGGTCATGGCCAGGAGGAAGGAAACCGCGCGCGCCGGGTACAACGGCATCCCGGCTGCGTGGAGGGCGTACAACCCGACGATATCGATGGTCGCCATGAGCGTGGCCACCAGCACGAAGCGCACCGGCGTCGGTGCGCCCCGGGCTGCGGCGCGCAGTGTCTCTCGAATGCCTGGGCTGCCGTTGGCTGATGCCATGCGCTGAGTCGTTGTCCTGTCGTTGGGG
>JAWOFB010000165.1:0-6784 GCA_046482445.1 Ectothiorhodospiraceae bacterium
CTGCCCACGGCCACGGACACCACCAGGGCCGCCAGCGCCAGCGCCCCGAGCGCGGCCAGCGGCGGTACCAGCCGCGCGGGGCCGAACCCCGCAGCGGTGGCGGGCGCCGGATTGACCGTTTCGTCAGCGGCGCTCACGGGCGGTATCCAGTCGCTGGCACAGGGCGCGGGTCCCCTCCACCAGCCGCGGCGTGGGCCGCTGCAGGGTGGACGGCGGCACGAAGAACAGGTTGTCGTGCTGGACCGCCTGCAGATCGTCGAAGCCGCGCCAGGCATCCAGCCAGCTGTCGTCCGCCTCGCCCATGCCGCCGGCGACAATAACCTCCGGATCACGGGCGAGCACGGATTCGCGGTCGATCCGCGGCGTCAGGCTATTCTGGTCGCCGAAGACGTTCTCGCCACTGCACAGGGCCGCTGCCTGGCTGATCAGGTGGTCGTCGTTGACGGTCATCAGCGGGTCCGGCCAGACCTGGTAGAACACGCGCACGGGCTCGCGGTCGCTGTAGCGCTCGCGGATGGCGTCAATGGCCTCGCGGAAGTCCGCGGCCGCGGCGTCGGCGGTGGCGTCGGTCGCCGTGAGCACCCCCAGCCGCTCCAGTGTTGTAGCCACGTCCTCGAAGGTACGCGGCTCGGCCCGGTACACGGTGGGGCCCAGTTCCTCCAGGCGCTCCAGCTGCTCCGGCGGGTTGCCGCTGGACCAGGCCACCACCAGGTCCGGCTGGCGTTCCACCAGCCCCTCCATGTCGATGCGCTTATAACTCCCCACCCGGGGAATCGCCTCCGCCGCCTCGGGGTAGTCGCTGTGGCTCACCGTCCCCACCACGCGCTCGCCGGCGCCGGCGGCGAACAACAGTTCCGTGGCACCGGGGGACAGGGAGACGACGCGCTGCGCCGGCTCCGCCAGGCACACCTCGCGCCCGGCATCGTCGGTGACGCATCGCTCACCGGCCGACGCCACGGCGCCGGCACACAGCGCCGCCAGCGCCAGGGCGGCAAGGCTGCGGCCGGTCATTCGCCGCCCTCCTCGCCGCCGATGAGCACCATGCGGCCGGTCTCCGGGTCGCGGTAGACCTGCCCCACGGACTCGTAACCACTGCCAGACTCACCGGCACCGCTGGGCACATCCGGGAGCTCCCGGCCGGTCTCGATGTCCTGACCGCCGGAGGTCTGGCGCTGCTCCGGGCCGTCACCGGCGGCGGCCAGGGCCACCATGAGACCCACGGCGAACACCAGCATGATGTCGGCGAGATTGGCCAGCGGGCCCATGGGATCATCGTCACCGGCGTCGAACCGACTCTGGCGGTAACGCGGCACGCTCATGCCGACGCCTCCATCCGCTCCATGGCGGCATCGTACCAGCGCCGGCGCAGCCGGCCGATGAGAAAGCCCAGGATACCGGCGAGCAGCCCCAGGACCGTGGTATTGAAGGCCACCGTGACCGCCTGGGCGAGGACATCCAGCTCACCGCGTCCCAGGGCCGACAGACCGGGACCCAGCGGGATGAGCGTCCCCATCAGGCCAAGCATGGGACCGACCCGCGCCAGCAGGTCGGCGCGGTCGATGCGCCGGTGGGCGCGCTGGGCCACCGCGTCCGCGTCCCCGGTGGCCTCCATGCGCTGGAGACCCCCCAGGCGCTCGCCAATAGCCAGGCCCAGTTCCCACAAGGCCAGGGCGATGAGTGCCAGCAGCGCCACGATCACCGGCTCCAGCAGCCAGCTCACCAGCGCGTCCATGATTTCGAGCGTGCGTGATGTAAACATGATCCTCCTCGTTAGAGTCGACGGCCGGTGACAACACCGCCGGCCAGCAGGAGCAGGGCGGCACCACCGACCAGCCACGGCAGCAGGACCACACCGCCTTCGGCGCTGCTCTCGGCGTCTTCGCTGGCGTCGTTCTGCTGCTGTTCCTCGTCCGCTTGTTCGTCCTGCTGCTCGGCTTGCGCCCCCTGCTCGCTGGTCTCCCGGGCCTGTTGCTCCGACTGCTGTTGGCTCTCGGACTGCGACTGGGCCATGTCGGCGACCACGTTCACCTCGGTAATGGTGGTGGGATCGGCATCCTGCGGCGAACGGCTCACCTTGGCAGCCGCCCGCAGGCCGTTGAAGGCCTCGCGCAGCTCGGCGTCGTCCAGCTGCTCGGCGACAAAATCCATTGTCGGGTGATCCGGGCGCGTATGGCCGCCGCCGGGCAGGCCGTTCTCAACAACCAGCTCGGCGAATTCCGTGGCCTGGCGCTTGATGACCTCCGGCTCCGCGTCCCAGAAGCCGCGATGGGCGGCCACCAGCGTGATCGCCTGCATATGGGTCTTCACGTGGACGTTGTTGTCCTGCTCCAGGAATTCGTCCAGGCCGATGCCGTGACTGTCCTGGAAATAGACATCGTAGACGTCATCCCAGACCCAGGATTTCACCACCTCGGGACTGGTCATCTGCCAGCCCCAGAGGTTGTCCAGAAAGTCCGCGCTCATGGTGCGGGCGCCGGCGTAGCCCCGATCCATGAGCGGCTCCAGCCACTGCGGATTGAGGTTCTTGCTGCGCAGCTCGCCGAGCACGGCGCGAGCCAGGGGCTGGACCTCCGGGTCGTCCGGGTCGGAGTGCATGAGCACACGGTTGTCCGGCGCCTCGCCGGTGCGGTCCGCCACCGCCATGGATAGCCCACCCTGGAAATCGAAGCCGTCGTCGTTATCCAGCAGGCCGTAGACGTTACTGGCCCGACCCAGATAGGTGCGGCCCACGGACTGCAGACGCTGCTCGAAGATGCCCTGGGCGGCGCCGCCGCTGCGGTCGGTGCCGTAGGCGTGGCCCATGCGGCGGACGTAGGTATCCGCCACCGCACCGCGGTCGTCCCAGGCCCCGGAGCGATCCGCCAGGCGGTTGACCCCGGCACCATAGGAGCCCGGCGCCGTGCCAAACACGCGCAGGGCGGCGTCGGCGCCGGCTTGCTCGGCATCCGCGCCCTGGTCCAGGAGCGCCTTGGTGTCCGCCACCCAGTTTGCCGCCACGTCGTTGGCCGCCAGTGGCTCGTCACCGGGATCGCGCATATCCTCCGGCAACGGCTCCAGGGCCTCGTCCAGGGCCCCGGCCAGCTGCGGATGCTTGGCCCGGATGGTCTCCGACGAGCCGTCCAGGGCCAGACGCACGGCCTGATCCAGCCAGACCATCTGGTCCTCGTAGAGGTCGCGGAACAGGCCGGAGGACGTGAACAGGGCGTCGCGGCGGCGTTCGCGATCCTCCATGGGCATGCGCTCCAGCCCCTCGACAATGCCACGGCTGTTCCACTTGGGTCGCACGCCGAGCATGTCCAGGCCGAAGGCCACCATGACGCCCTCGTCGCGCACGGTGTCGGAGGCCCACAGCACGATGGCCTCGCTGCCCTCGGCCTCGGGGTCACCCTTGCTGCGGGCCTCGGCCGCCAGCTCCTGGCCGATGTCCCAGGCCACCCGCGTCGGGATGAGATCCCCCGCCAGGGCGTGGAAGTTCCGCCCCGTCGGCAGGACCTCGGGCGTCCGCACCGGGTCATTGCCCTGGCCCGGGGGCACGAAACGGCCGTTCAACGCCCCCAGGAACTGCTCCATCTCGTGCCCGGGGGAGGCCGCCAGCTTCTCCCGCCACTCCGGCTCCGGCTCACTGTCGTCGCCGGCCATGGACTCGAGCATCATGTCGATGCCTTCGTCGTCCCAGTCCTGACCGAAGACGTGCAGCCCGATGGGCAGGAAGCGCTCCTGCATCTCCGTGAGGTAGTGACCCACCTCGTGGACGAGCAGGTCGTCGTCGACATCCGTCAGGGAGACGCTCTCCTCATCGTCGTGCCCGTCGCCTTCGCCGGAGCCGTCGGCGTGTTCGTGGTGCTCGGCCTCCTCGGGGTGTTCGACACCCTCCTCGGAGTGCTCGTGGTGATCGTCCCGATCACCGTGATCGTGGTGCTCGTCACTGGCGTCGTGCTCGGCCTCGTCACGGTGTTCTTCCCGGTCATCCTCGTCGTCATCGCCGTGGTCGTCCGCCTCGGCGCCCGCTTCCGCGCCGCCACCGCTCTCGCCGTGGTGGTCGTGGGCAAGCTCCGCCTCCAGCTCCGTGACCAGGTCCATTTCCCGGATGCGCCGGCGCAGCCGCTCCACGGCACGGTCCTGGGCCGCGGCATCGCGGTCGCTGGCGGATTCATAGGTCTCCACCAGCTGGCGCAGCTCCAGCAGATCGTCGTAGAGCTCCGTGGTCTCCAGCGGCGGCGTGAGGTGGCTGATCATCACGCCCATGGCACGGCGCTTGGCCTGGATGCCCTCGCCCACGCCATCGACGATGTAGGGGTAGATCGTCGGCAGGGCGCCGCCCAGCAGGTCCGGGTAGTCGTCCTCGGCCAGCCCGGCCCGACGCCGCGGCAGGAACTCGCGGGTGGAGTGGCGGCCCAGGTATACCAGGGCGTCGGCGTCGAAGTCGTCCCGCAGCCAGTGGTAGAAACCCACGTACTGGTGCGTGGGCGGGAACGTGGTATTGGCGTGCAGCAGTTCCTCACGCACTTCCCAGCCCCGGGGCGGCTGCGGGCCAATGAACACGTTGCCGAAGCGCAGCCCGGGGAACAGCATGCGGTCGTCACGGACCATGCCCTCGCCCGGGGCCTCGCCCCAACCGGACAGGCCCGGGACGCCGGTATTGATCAGCGCGTCGCGCAGCTCGGCCAGTTCGTCCGCATTCTCGCCGCCCTCCAGGCGCTGCTGCCAGCCCTGCTGGTACTGGTCCAGCAGATCCAGGGCACGTCCGCTGGCCCGGTGATCCACCTCCTCGAGCATGTGGCGCAGGTCCTTGACGCCCTTTTCCAGGGCGCGCCGGCCCAGGGCGCTCTCACCCTGGTCCACGGCCCGCTGCATTTGCTCGTGCAGATAGCCCACGGGCCCGTTAACCAGCTCGGCCCGCACCGTGTCCGGCAACTCGCTGAAATACGACTCGTACTCGTCCACCGAGATGGACGGCACTTCGCCAGCGATCTCGTCCAGGGCCTCGGCGTTGTTGGGCATGTTGACGCCGCGCTCCTGCATGAGATCCAGCAGGGCCTCGGGGCTGTCCGGCAACTCGCCGGTGTCGTAACCCGCCGCCTTCATGTTCGTCAGCATGTGGTAGAGCGAGTCCTGGACATCCAGCTTGTCGGCGCCGATGTTCTGGCGCCCCGGCGGGTGGTTGTAGTAGACCAGCGCCACACGCTTGTCGGCATTGTCCAGGGTCTGGAGCCGTTGCCAGTGATGCATGCGCGCGGCCATGGCATCCACGCGCTCGGGCACCGGCCGGGTCAGGCGCAGACGCACACCGGTCATGTTGTCGATAGCCGGCGGCTTGGACACGGACAGGACCATGGGATGCGTAATACCCTGGAGTTCCGGCATGGCCAGCTTGTAGTGGACATCGTCCCAGGGCACCCCGTCCTCGGACAGGCGCCACTCGGCCTCGGTGCGGTCCGTGAGGCGGATGCCCTTGAACACCGGTACGTCGAGCGCCTGCAGCGCCCCTGTAACCGCGCTGCGGCCGCCACCGCCGCCCACGGTGAAGTCCTGCATGCTGACGATTCCCGCGAGGTCCGCCGGGGCGGCGCGTTGCGCCAGGGTGCTGACCGCCTCGACGCTGGCGCCGCCCCAGCGAGCCAGGACCGCGAAACACTGGATATCCCGTTCCTCCAGCGCGTCACAGGTCATGTCCAGCAGGGCGCTGGCGCCGGGCCGGTCGCCGGAGTCCAGGTCCAGCAGGGCAACAGCCGGCCCCTCGTCCAGGTCCAGCTCATCAGCGTCGCCCACGGCCTCGCCGTCGCGGAAGTAGCGGATGGCCTGCCGGGGCGAAGGCTCCGGGACCGCGATGTCCACCCCCGAGCGCGCCAGGAGCCAGCGGAACAGGCCAGCCATGTGCTCCGGGCTGCGGCCCTGGTAGTAGGCACGGCCCTCCAGCCAGGCGGCCTGATCCGGGTACTCCTCCTGGAGCCGCGCCAGGTGCGCTTCCGGGTCCTCGCCGGGCTGCGGGTTCGCGGCCAGGGTATTCACCGTGTCGTCGTCCAGCGGCGCCAGCAACGCCTCACCACCCAGGCGCGACAGCCGCGTAATACGCCGGTCACTGTTCATGGCCAGCACCGGCACGCCGGCCTGCGGCGGCCGATTCTGCATGAGCCGCTCGATCCGGCCCACCTGGTCCCCGAACACGGCGGCCATGAACACGCCGTCGGCGTCGTCCCAGAGGTCCACCACCTCGCTGTCCGACAGCCGCGCCAGCTGCTCCGGCGTGCGCAACACCACATCGTGGTCGGGGTTGTTATCCAGGAAGCGATGGGCCCCGGCTGCCACCTCCGGGGCGGAGCGATCGGAGATCACCCCGAAGACCGTGCCCGCGGCCGCAACACCCGGCGCGAGCAAGAACATCAAGAGGATCAGGCGCAGCATCAGCGGCTCCCGTAACGAATGGAGAGAAAGGCGGTGCGGCCGGCGTTCTGGTAGTCGAACTCGTCAGGACTCCTTGCAGTCACGAAGTCCTTATCCAGCACGTTGTCGACGGTCAGTCGTGCCGACCACCGGGGCGCCGGAGACCAACCGGCGCGCAGATTCAATAGGCCGTACCCGGGAAGCGCCACGTCATTGTCGGCGCTGTTGTAGCGATCGCCCTGGGCAATCAGAGACCCGCCAACCGAAAAGTCGCCAAGCTTCCTGTCCACATCGACGCGCAGGCTCTCAGTCGCCCGCCGCGCCAGGCGGTTGCCTTTGTTCTCGCCGCTGCGCTGCTCCGGCTGAATAAGCGTGGCGCTAGCACTGACATCCCAAGGTCCTG
>JAWOFB010000263.1:0-4278 GCA_046482445.1 Ectothiorhodospiraceae bacterium
CACCGTTGCCGCCGTCCATGCGGCGCAAGACCGCCTGCGTCATACCCGGCGTGCTGCTGACGTTGGCGCTGGCGCCGGTTGTGCCGTCGTTGGTGGCGGTCGCGGCCGCCGTTGTCGGACTGGTCGTGCTGGTCTACTCATTCGGCGTCGATGGCGTCTGGCTCTGGTCCACTCGGACCCGGTGAATGGGCCCTGCGGGCCGGAGACTTGCGGCAATTGTTCAGTGGGCGCCACGGCGCTTGGCGCCCCGGCGCGGGCCTGCAACAATGCTTGACGGCCCAGCGAGCACGGGAACACCGACGGTGACAGACGCAGAGACGACGCGCATCGGTGATGCCCCGGCCCTACCGCTGGCGGTGTATATCCTGTATCTGGTGGGGTTCGTCACCGGCGTCACGGCGGTGGTGGGCGTGATCATGGCGCACGTCAATCGCGACGAGGCGCCGGACTGGGTCCGCAGTCACTATACCTTCCAGATCCACACCTTCTGGTGGGGGTTGATCGCGTTCGTCGTGGGCAGCCTGCTTACCTGGGTACTGATCGGCTGGCTGATCCTGCTCGCGTGGATGGTGTGGACCGCATTGCGCTGTGTGCTCGGTCTGTCCCGGTTACTGGAGCGTCGTCCCGTGGTGCGGCCGCAGGGGTTGGGACTCGGGCGCTGAGCGACCATCTTGCATCGCGCCGCCGTGGCGGCGAGCACCCGTCCGGGAGACAATCATGAGCAAGGATTTCCAGGAACAAGCGCTGCGTTATCACCGCGAGCCGCGTCCGGGCAAGCTGGAGATCGCGCCCACCACGCCCCTGGCCAACCAGCGCGACCTGTCCCTGGCGTACTCACCCGGTGTCGGGGCGGCCTGCCAGGCCATCCTGGCCGATTCGGAAGAGGCCGCGCGGCTGACCATCCGGGCCAACCTGGTGGGCGTGATCACCAATGGCACGGCCGTTCTGGGCTTCGGCAACATCGGCCCGCTGGCGGCGAAGCCGGTCATGGAAGGCAAGGCGGTGCTGTTCAAGAAGTACGCGAACATCGATGTCTTCGACCTGGAGGTCGCGGAGAACGACCCCGACGCGTTCGTCCGGACGGTGGCGCGCCTGGAACCGACCTTCGGCGGCATCAACCTGGAAGACATCCGCGCGCCGGAGTGCTTCGTCATCGAGGAGCAGCTCCGGGACCGCATGGCCATCCCGGTGTTCCACGACGACCAGCACGGCACGGCGATTATCGTCGCGGCGGCGGTGACCAACGCCCTGCGCGTGGTGGGCAAGGAGGCCGGCGCCATCCGTGTGGTTTGTTGCGGCGCCGGGGCCGCCGCGCTCGCCTGCCTGGATCTGCTGGTCAAGCTGGGCGTGCCGCGGGAACACATCACGGTGACCGACATCGACGGCGTGGTGCACACCGGGCGCACGCAGGGCATGGACCGCTGGAAAGCGGCCTACGCCCGGGACACCGACGCGCGCACGCTGAATGACGTCATCGACGGCGCCGACCTGTTCCTGGGCCTGTCGGCGCCGAACGTGCTCAAGCCGGACATGGTCCGGCGCATGGCGGATCAGCCCCTGATCATGGCCCTGGCCAACCCGACTCCGGAGATCCTGCCGGAGGCCGCGCGCGAGGTGCGGCCGGACGCGCTCATCGCCACCGGTCGCTCGGACTACCCCAACCAGGTCAACAATGTCATCTGTTTCCCGTACATCTTCCGCGGGGCGCTGGATGTGGGCGCATCCGACGTCAATGACGCCATGAAGCTGGCGGCGGTGGAGGCCATCGCGGAACTGGCCATGGATGAGCCCTCGGAGCTGGTGGCCAAGGCCTACGGTGGCATGGCGGCGCGCTTCGGCGCCGATTATCTCATCCCCAGCCCGTTCGACCCCCGGTTGCTGGTGCGCATTGCCCCGGCGGTGGCGCGCGCGGCCATGGACAGCGGTGTGGCCGCCCGGCCGATCCAGGACTTCGAGGCCTACCGCCAGCAGCTCATCCAGTTCGTCTACAAGTCCGGCCTGCTCATGAAACCGCTGTTCGAGCGCGCGCGCCAGCAACCGCGTCGGCTGGTCTTCGCGGAGGGCGAGGACCGGCGCGTGCTCCAGGCGGTCCAGGAGGTGGTGGACGAGGGCCTGGCCGAACCCATGCTGGTGGGCCGGCCGTCGGTGATCGAGGCGCGCATGAGCGAGCTGGGTCTGCGCCTGCGCAGCGGGCGCGACATCACCATCGTGGATGTGGACAACGACCCTCGCTTCCGCGCCTACCACACCGAGTATCAGCAGCTCATGGGCCGGCGCGGCGTGTCGCCGGACGAGGCCAAGGCGACGGTGCGCACCAACGCCACGGTGATCGCGTCCCTCATGCTGCGCAAGGGCGACGCCGACTGCATGATCTGCGGCTCGGTGGGCAAGTTCCAGCGGCATCTCGCGGATGTAAACCACGTGGTCGGCGTCGCCCCCGGGGTGCACTCCCTGGCGACGATCACGGCGCTCATCCTGCCAGCGGGGACGTTCTTTATCTGTGACTCGCACGCGTCCCGCGAGCCCACCGTGGACGAGCTGGTGGAGATGACGAGCATGGCGGCGGAGCAGGTGAGTGCCTTCGGCGTGGAGCCACGCGTGGCGCTGGTCTCGCGGTCGAACTTCGGCACCCAGGACTCGGAGGCCGCCATTCGCATGCGCGACGCGGTGGCGCGCCTGCACGCCGAGCGCCCGGATCTGGAGGTCGACGGCGAGATGCATGCCGATGCCGCCCTGTCCCCGGAGATCCGTGCCGCCGCCTACCCGGATTCGCGCCTGCGTGGCGCCGCCAATCTGTTTATTATGCCGGGTGCCGACGCCGGGCACATCGCCTACAGCCTGCTCAAGGTCCTGGGTGGGGGCGTCTCCGTCGGGCCCATGCTCATCGGGGCGCGGCGGCCGGCGCATGTGGTCACCCAGTCGATTACCGTGCGCGGTCTGGTGAACATGAGTGCACTGACCGTAGCCCAGACACCCGCCTTCCAGGCGGATACCGAGTACTAGCGCCCGGGACGCCTCCCGTTCCGGCGATGCTTTGCAGGGGAGACAAGAATGCTGTCGATGTCCTTGCGCCGGGTCTTCACGGCCCTGGTGCTGGTGTTTGCCACCCTGGCGGTCGCCCAGCCGGTGTTCGCCCAGAACGACGATGCCGCGAATAGTGACCAGGCCGCGGAGGAAGGGGGGACGCCCTCCGCCCGCCTCGCGGATATCCTCGAGGACGACGAGGCGCGCGCGGAGCTCATCCGTGAGCTGCGGCGCGAGGCGGATGCCACCGAGCCCGGGGAGACCGCTGCCGAGCCGGCGGGTACCGCCGCCTCGGAGGTGATGTCGCTGCCCCGTCGCGTGGCCGGCTTTACGCAAAGTATTGCGGAAGGTCTGGTGGCTGAGTTCCGCAACCTCGCCGGCCTGTTCTCCGGGATGGATGTGGGCGGTGCCGGCGCTGGGCTGGCCGACCTGGCACCCGCGGCACTGGAGCTCCTACTGGTGATCGCGGTGACGGTGGGCGCCTTTCTGGGGCTGCGGCGGCTGGCGCGTCCGCTGTTTGCGCGCATCGCCGGCTGGGTGGCGCCCGGCGGCGGTCAGCCTACGGGTATCCTGCGCCGCACGGTGGGCGTGCTGCTGGCGGCTGTCGTGGATGTCGTCGCCATCGTCGTCGCATGGGTCGTGGGTTATGCCCTGGGCCTGTTCGTTCTGGGTGACGCCAGTGCCATGGACACCCGTCATGCGCTGTTCATCAACGCCTTCCTTGTGATCGAGGCGTTCAAGGCCCTGTTGCGCGTGGTGTTCGCGTCGCGGGACGAGGCCCTGCGGCTGCTGCCCATGGACGGCGAGGAGGCCCGGTACTGGAACAGCTGGCTGGCCCGCCTGGCCGGCCTGATCGGCTACGGGCTCATGGTGGTGGTGCCCATCGTTAACAGCGATGTATCCGCTGCACTGGGTCGCATGGTGGCTGTGGCCATCATGGTGTCCGTGTTCCTGTATGCCCTGGTGGTGATACTGAAAAACCGCCAGCGGGTCCGTGACAATATCGGGGAGCGGGCACGCGCGGCGGAAAACGGGCTGGTCGGGGGTGCGCTGAAAGGCATCGGACGCGTCTGGCACCTGGTGGCCATCGCGTACTTCGCGGCTCTCAGCCTGGCCACACTGGTTCGCCCCGAGGACGCCCTGCCGTTCATGGCCCGGGCCACGGTCCAGATGCTGCTGGCCATCGGCGGCGGCGTCTTTATTTCCGTCCTCCTGGCGCAGATGATCGGCCGACGCATCCGCGTGCCCGAGGAG
>JAWOFB010000274.1:0-2837 GCA_046482445.1 Ectothiorhodospiraceae bacterium
GCAGCTCGACGATCTGGACGAGATCGTCGCCGACGCTTGGCGCCGCGAGCGGGTCGACAGCGGGCCGACAGCGGGCGACGCTGAGCCCCACCACACCGACAGGCAGCGAATCGTAGGCGGAAGACAACGGGAACGAGCGCCTTGCTCGGCTTGTCACAAATTGTGGCGATCGTGAAACGAGCGTGGTGGGGCCCACGTGAGTTGAGGGATCGCCGCAAGCGCCCGCTGTGGCTCGTGCGCAGTAGGCGAACAGGACGAGCATCACCGCCCTTACTGATCCTCGAACCGCACGATACCGTCCCTGCCCAGGTAGACCCCGGACTGGACCTCTATGGGCTCCAACCCGATCCGCCCGGGATTCTCCAACCGACTCACAGTGCCGAGTAGGATGGAAGTGGCCGCGTTATCGTCGATGCAACCGTTTTCTCGGCCGGTTTCACCGGCCCCGGCGCGAGTTGATCACGTGCCGGCAGAGATAGCCGGCGGCAGGCAAAAATCCAAAGCCTTCCTGTTGGCGATAGATCCGGAAAACATCGACCGTCTTGCGGAACTTCCCGGACGACAGTGAGCCGCGATTCTCCTGGTAGACCGCATGATTACCCGGGTATTTGCGCGCCCGCGTTCCGTCGCGTGTCAGCGCAAGCCACAGCCCCCAATCCTGGCCACGGCGCACGTGCGGCATGTAACGCTTGCCAAGAGCGACCTGATCATAGGCCACCGTCAGACAGCCGATCGGGCAGCCATCCAGGAAATCCGCATGGCCCAGGGACTCGGGCATTTCGTACCGGGTCACGAACGCCCCGGTCTCACCGTCGTGTTTCTCATAATCACCGTACGTAAACGCCACGCCCGTCCGGCGCATGAACTCGACCTGGTGTTCGACCTTCTCCGGCCGCCACCAGTCATCCGCATCCAGGAACGCGATGAACCGGCCCGAGGCCGCCTCGATGCCCCGGTTCCTGGCGGCCGCCGGCCCCTGTCGCCGCTGGTGGATATACACGAGGTGGGGAAACCGACGCCGAAGGCCTTCAACGACCGCGGCCGTCTCATCCGTTGAGCCATCATCCACGATGATGTGTTCGCCCACCGGCATCGTCTGCTCGGCCACCGACCGGATCGAACGCTCGAGATGCGCCGCCGCGTCGTGCGCCGCCGTCACCACCGACATCCCGCCGGAAAGACCGGATCCGTTACTCAAGACACAAGCCATTACGGTGACCCGGCCAAGTCCGGAGGTAGCCGACGTTGCGCGGGCCGACAAAGCCGGCACCGCCGGTGACGAGAACAGCGGACAAAACGGTCAGATCCCCTGGCAGTGGATTCCGGACGGCCCAACCGGCGCCCGGCCTACTGGCTCAGCAGTTGCGCGCGCTCATGCGCGGACAATCGGCGATCGAGCGTAAAAGTGCGATCGCAGCCAGCGGCGTGGTTGATGGAGACGATCACGTAGTCCGCGAAGTCCGCGGAACCGTCGCGCCAGCCGGACAGCGCCTGATGCGCAACGTCTTCGCGCTCGACCACAAACTCCGCGGCATGGAGTATCGCATCGAGCACCTGCAGCACCAGGCCCTTGTCATACCGATAGGCCCCGCGCAGCACCCATACGAGTTCGCACAACACCACGAGCGTCACATGACCGGGCTGCTCCGCCGTGCAATGTGTTTCGATCAGACGGGTGGCACGTTCGGACTGCCCCGGCTCGTCCTGCGTGATATAGCGCACCAGCACATTGGTATCCAGCCCGATCACGAATCGCTGGCGCCCTTGCGAATCGCCTCGTCCATCGCTTCCAGCGAGACGGGCTCGCCCGGTTTGGGCAGCATGCCCTTCAGTTGCCTGGCAGAACCCCGTTTGACGACCAGCCGCACCGTATCGCCATCCTCCAGCACGAACTCGACGCGATCACCCGCCGACAGGCGGAACCGATCCCGCAGGGCCTTGGGCAACGTGATCTGCCCTTTGCTGGTGAGCGTAGCGTGCATCGCGATCTCCTGGAGGCGACATCCCTTACCTATTGTAAGGAACCCTTGCCAGAATCGCAATTTCCATCACAGTCTGCCGATACGCTTGCGTAGCCGGGACGAAGTGAAACGCAATACGCGGCGTCGTTGCCCGGATAGCGCGAGGCCCGCATCAGTGCGAGCCACAGCCCCAATCCTGCCCCCGGTACACCGGGCATATACCGTTTGCGCAGAGTGACCTGACGTAGGCCGCCGTCAGGCAGCCGACCGGACAACCCACGAGGACGTCTTCATAACCCAACGATTCCGGCGGCTGGTACCACCCCAAGAATCGCCCGGTGGTGTCGCGTTTTTCGTAGGCCCCATAGGTAAAGACACTACCGGTCGCCCGCATGAAACCAACCTGCGCTTCCACCTTTCCCGGCCGATGCTATACCGGATACCGCAGTTGCGTGCCACCCCCGAGCCGTGTCGCTGCTGGTGGATATACAAAACATGCGGATACGCGTGCTGCAGGTCCCGAATAATGGTGGCCGTTCCATCGCCCGAGCCATCATCCACAATCACATTTTCGTGGACGCCCAGGCTTTGGCCAGCAACCGAGGCAACGGCCCGCTCGATCGTATCGGCGGCATTGTGCGCTGCCGTAACAACCGAAACCACAGCATCTCTACAGGCACGCAAGAACCACTACCTCACCGACGCCGCCCGCGGCCCCGCGCGCCTCAACCGATCACCATAGCAATTAGGACACAAACGACGGATGTCGTCTTCCTGGAGCCCGCCACTACTGTTGGGCGCTCGGCTTCATGTCGCTTTTGATCCGGAACGTCAATGTCTCGTCATCGATCCATACCCGCAACTTACCGCGCCGGA
>JAWOFB010000318.1:0-2889 GCA_046482445.1 Ectothiorhodospiraceae bacterium
GCCAAGAACGAGGGCGGACGCGACGCGTTCAGCATCACCCTGATCAAGCGGGCCGGGGCCATCACACACTTCACCGCCCGCTTCGACGTGCTGGGCACGCTTGACCGCACCGTCGAATACCTGCGCGAGCCGGCGGTCTCGCGGCGTGCGGTCTACAGCACACTGGAATGGCTGAAGGACCTGCCCGACCCCGTGCCGCACGAGATGCTGGGGAGCCTGCTGGACTGGCAGCTCCGGCGCCAGTGCGGCCGAAAGAGCGTCTGGCAACTCCACGACGTGCCGGGGTTGGCGCACGACCTGGCGCATTGTGCCTGCGGCGAGAAGGCCCCGCGGGAATGGCTGCGCGATCTGCTGCTCACCGCCGAGTTCCTGGCCCGCGAGATCCGCAGCAAGCCTGCCGGAACCGAGCGCCCACCGCAGGACAACACCGATGCCGACCCGGACGGCAAGGGGGATACCGCCGCATGACTGCCGCCATCAGCCACTTCATTCAGCCACTGGACGTGCTCTTTTTGCGCGGCAACCGGCTGTTCGGTGCCGCCGGAAGCTACGGCGAGGCCCTGGTTCCGCCCTGGCCCTCGCTGGCAGCCGGCAGCCTGCGCAGCGCCCTGCTGGCCCGCGAGGGCGTGGACTTGGGCGAATTTGCCCGGGGCCACGCACCCCATCGCGAGCTGGGCACCCCGGCCGACCCGGGATCGTTCACCGTGGAGGCCTTCCAGCTTGCGCGGAAACGCGACGGGCGCATCGAGCCCCTGTACCCGCTGCCGGCCGACCTGTCCGCGCAGGTACCGGATGACGAGGATGCGCAAACTCGTGAGGGCTCGGACCCGCCGCCGCTCGAACTGCGCCGCAGCCTCCCGGCCGCGCCCGCCGCCGGCCTCGAGAACAGCCATCCCCTGCCGTATGTGCCCGTACTGCCCGAAACCCGACGCGGCAAGCCGGTGGCAGGCCTGTGGCTCACGGGGCGCGGTCTCGCCGACTGGCTGGCGGGAAATATGCCCCAGACCGACGAGCTCCTGCGCACCGCCGAAATCTGGGCACCGGACCCGCGTATCGGCATCGCACTGGACCCCGCGACACGTTCCGCGGAGGATGCCCACCTGTTCACCGCCCAGGCCGTCGCCATGCACAAGGGCACCGGCTTTGTCAGCCGGGTGCGGGGCACCACCCTGCCCGAGTCCCTCGCACTGCGCCTCGGCGGCGACGGCCGTGCCGCAAGCGCCCGACAATGCGTGGTCGACTGGCCCGAGCCGGATCTCGAGGCCATCGCCCGCAGTGGACGCGCCCGTCTGCTGCTCACCACCCCCGGCCTGTTCGCGCAGGGCTGGTTGCCCACCGGGACAACCGCGCCCGCGGACGACTCCGCGTCACGGGGCGCCGCGTTCTCGCTGCACGGCGTGGAAGGGCGCATCGTCGCCGCCGCCGTGCCCCGCGCCGAGGTGATCTCCGGCTGGGATCTGGCCAACAACCGGCCCAAACCCGCACGCCAGGCCGTTCCGGCCGGGGCGGTCTACTGGCTGGAACTCGCCCCGGGAACGACCGCCGACGCCCTGCAACGGCTCGCGACCGAGGGCCTCTGGCCCGCCGACTGCAAGGACGAGGATGCCACGCGCCGCGCCGAGGGCTTCAATCGCTGCCTGCTGGCCACCTGGCCGGAAACGGCCTGACCACCGAACCGCCGCCATGCCCACCACACTGAATATGGAACGCCATCATGTTTGAGAAACAAGCCGCCGCCTTTCTCTACGCCGTCAGCCCCGTACACGTGGGGGCCGGCAATGCCGTCGGGGTCATCGACAACCCCATCCAGCGTGAACGCCACACCGGACATCCGTCCTTTGCAGGTTCGGGCATCAAGGGTGCCGTACGCCACGGCTACCAGGCCCTAGGCGGGCACGAGGATGATATCCAGCGCCTGTTCGGGCCGAAGGCCGGGGCCGACTCGCTGCACGCCGGGGCGGTCAGCTTTGGCGATGCCCAGCTGGTGGCCTTCCCGGTGCGCAGCCTGAAGGGCGGATACGTCTACGCGACCAGTCCCATCGCGCTGGAGCGCGCACGTCGCCTTCTCGCACTGATTGGCGTCCCCCACGACTGGCCTGGGCTGCCCACCGTCGAACCCGGCCAATGCCGCGTTGGCCGCCCCAACCTGCTGTCCCGGGACGACCGCCTGCACCTGGAGGTCTTCGAATACGAGGCAGCGACGACCGACTGCACAACCCTGGGGGCCATTGGCAACTGGCTGGCCACCCACGCCCTGCCCGAAGGCGACGGCTACCGGTTCTTCCGTGAAAAGCTCGGAAAAGACCTCGTCCTGCTCTCCGACACCGATTTCGACTACTTCGTGCAGCATGCGACCCTGGTCGAACCACACGTTCGGATCAACGAGGAAACCGGCACCGCCGACGACGGTGGCCTGTTCTACACCGAGAACCTGCCCCCGGAGGCGTTGCTGCTCGCGCCGCTGTCGGCCAGCCGGACCCGCACCGGCCAACAGGACGACCACCTAGAGGCCCAGGCCGTGATGACGCGCATGCAGACCGTGATGAACGGCAGGCTCCTGCAGATCGGCGGGGACGCCACCACCGGACGCGGGCAGGTCATCGCCCGCCTAGTGACCGCGCACACCGAAGGAGGGAATGCGTGATGAGCAAGAACCCGAAAACGGCCGCGAAGGCGACCGGCACCGCCCAGGTTCCCGAAAACGAAAAACGCCTGTCACTGGAGCAGCAACGGGCGCAGCACGCCTGGGAAATGGCCGGCGACGGCGTACAGCAATTCAAAAAGGATTACACCAACGTCGCCAAGGCCATACCCGGCCTAATCATGAATTCTGGCCTGATGCAGGTGCTCGCCTTTCTCAACGGCAAGGGCGGTCAGCACCAGCTGCTG
>JAWOFB010000371.1:0-5973 GCA_046482445.1 Ectothiorhodospiraceae bacterium
GGTGATAGGTGGTAGTGGACAGGCGCCGGATCTCCCGGTGCTGGTAAGCCGCCCGCAGCAGGCGCAGAATGCCGTCCGCGCTGGCGACATTGTCCGCCGACAGGCCGCTGGGATCCACGAAGCGTGCCTGATCCATGCCCAGTTCTTCCGCCTTGCGGTTCATCGCCTCGATGAAGACGGCGCGGCCACCCGGGTGGTGGCTGGCGAGCACGTGGACCGCCAGGTTCTCCGAGGACATCAGCCCGATGCGGAGCAGATTCCGGCGCGTGAGCTCGGAGCTGATGCGAATGCGCGAGTAGGCATTGTTGGGCGGGTCATCGCCCCGGTCGACCACCTCCAGCCACTCGTCCAGCGGCTCGCCCGAGTCCAGTACCACCAGCGCCGTCATCAGTTTGGTCAGCGAGGCGATGGGCACCTGATAACCCGAGCGCTTGGCAAACCAGGTTGCCTCGTTGTCGATGGGGCCGACGGCGGCGTGGACCGAAGCCAGCTCCAGCGGCTCGCGCTCGCCGGTTACGGATGGCGGGTTGCCGTGGGCGCCGACCGGGCCCGTGGTGGCGAGGGCGAATAGGAGGCAGAGCACGAGGGACTGGCGCATGAGGGGGCGACGGACTCGCTGCTGACGGGTGTTGCTCGTATTCCGGGCCATTCCCGGCAGGGCGTCAAGCCCTGCCGACGCGGCCCGGGCTTTCTGGTACAAAGGCGTGTCGGCATGGACAGAGGCAATGCCTGCATGACGGACGAGGAGACAACGTCTCTGCGTGCCCGCGGCGGAGCGGTCGGAGCACTGCTGCTGCTGGTGCTGCTGGGATCGCTTGTGGGGGTCATGGCCTCGCTTCTCGCCCTGGCCTTCGTCCAGGGCGTCCAGTGGCTAAACGACGTGTTGGTGATCTCGCCGCGCAGCCGCATGCTGTTCCAGGCCTCGGAGTGGCTGGTGGTACTCACCATTCTGGTGCCCGCCGTGGGTGGCCTGGTGGTGGGCCTGCTGCACCGGTGGATCCCGGACGGGCGGCCGCACTCACCGGCGGATGTCATTGCCGCGGTGCAGACGCGGCGCGGGCGTCTGCCCGCGCGGGCCGGTGGCGTCACCGCTGTCAGCGCGCTGGTGTCACTGGGTGCCGGGGCGTCGGTGGGCCAGTACGGGCCGCTGGTGCATATGGGCGCCACCCTGGGGTCGGTCACCGCCCGCGTTCTGGGGGCCGGGCGGTCGGCGGACAACATCGCCATTGCGGCGGCGGTAGCGGCCGCCATCGCGACCGCGTTCAACGCCCCGCTGGCGGGGATCGTGTTCGCTCACGAGGTGGTGCTGCGCCACTACGCCCTGCGCGCCTTCGCCCCGGTTGCCGCTGCCGGCATCGTCGGCCATGTCCTGGCCGACAGCCTTCTGCCGCGCGAGGCGCTGTTCCACGTGGCCAATACCGGTGTTCCCGAGCCCTGGGAGTTTGCCGCTTTCGTCGCCATCGGCGGGCTCGGGGCTCTGGTCGCCGGCGCCTACATGCACGCCATCCTGGGTATGGGGCGCCTCAGCGGTCGCCTGTCCCTGCCGGCGCCACTGCGGCCGGCCCTGGCGGGGGCCTTGCTGGGGACAATGGCGCTGTGGGTTCCGGATATCCTGAGCATGGGGGAAGAGACCCTGCGCCTGGCAACCATTGCCGGCGCCTACAGCACCGGCGAGCTGGTACTGGTGCTGGTGCTCAAGCTCCTGGCCACGGCGTTGTGCCTGGGCATGGGCTTTGCCGGTGGCGTGTTCACGCCGGCCCTGGTGGTGGGCACCCTGTTCGGCGCTCTCTGCGGCACACTGATTGGAATGGTGACTGACGCCCAGGGCGCCACGCTTGCGGTGTACGCCATCTGCGGCATGGTGGCGGTGACGGCGCCGGTCATCGGAGCGCCGCTGACCAGCCTGCTCATTGTCTTCGAGCTCACGGGGAACTACGTCCTGGCCATGTCCGCACTGGCGAGTATCGCGCTGGCGAATCCCATCGGGGCGCAGTTGTTCGGACGTTCGCTGTTCGATATTCAGCTCCAGCGCCGCGGCCTGGATCTGTCCGCCGGCCGCAGCCGCGCGATGCTGGAGGCCCTCGGCGTGGCACCCTATCTGTCGGCCGACTGCAGCGTCGTGCGACCGAAGACGTCCGTTGCCGCGGCGGTTTCCAGCATGGGCGAAAGCGGCCACGCCGAGGCCTTCGTGGTCGACGCCGACGGCGACTACCGCGGCACCGTCTCCCTGGCTGCGCTGACGGCAACGGTGGAGGCAGGCGACGGTAACGAGCCGGTGTCTGCATACCTGGACGGCGAGCGCCCCGTGCTTGCTCGTGATGCCTCGGTCTGGGACGCCATGCAACAACTGCAGGACTTCGCCGGCGAGGCCATCGCCGTTATCGACGACGACGGTTCACGCCGCTTCCTCGGGGTGATCTACGAGGCGGCACTGACCCGTGCCTACCTGGCCAAAACGGATGAACTGCGGCAGGAGGAACATGGATCGGGATAGCACGCAGAAGCGGGTCCAGCGGTTTGTACCGCTAGCGCTGGCGTTACTGGCGGGTGTCGCTGCCGCGGCGGATGAGGAGGAGCGGACCGTCACGGTACTGAGCTGGGGCGGGGCCTACGAAGAGGCCCAGCGCGCGGCCTGGTTCGAGCCGTTCACGGAAGCCACCGGCATCCAGGTGGAGGTCGCCCGCTACGACGGTGGCCTGGCGGAACTCCGCGAGGCGGCGGCCGCTGGGGATGTCCCGTGGGATCTGGTGGACATGACCATGAGCGACGCCCTGGCCGCCTGCGATCAGGGGCTGTTATCACAACTCGACCCGGCGCTGGTGGCGGACGCCCCGGACGGGACACCGGCCCGCCGGGACTTTCTGGACGGGGCGCTGGCCGATTGCGCCATCGCCCATACGGTTTTTGCGACGGTGGTGGCCTACGACCGCACCGCCTTCCCGGGCCAGCGCCCGACGCGGATCGAGGATCTGTTCGACCGCGAGACGTTTCCCGGCGAGCGCGCGCTTCAGCGTTCGCCCACAGCCAATCTGGAATGGGCGTTGCTGTCCTACAACGTGCCCCTGCAGGAACTCTACGGCTTGCTCAGTACCCAGCGCGGATTGCGCCTGGCGTTTCGGCGCCTGGACAGCCTGGGTGACGACGTGCGCTGGTGGGAATCCGCCGAAGAGCCGGCACGCCTGCTCGCTGACGGCGAAGTGGTCATGGCCTCCGGCTACAACGGCCGTTTCTTTGACGTCATGGTGAACGAGGGCGCGCCCATCGAAATCCTGTGGGATGCCCAGCTGCGGGAGTTCGAGACCTGGACCGTGCCCGCCGGGGCGGAGCACCCGGAGGCGGCCCGCGAGCTGATCCGTTTCACCACGACCAGCGAGCGGCTGGCCGCCTTCGCCCGGCATCTGCCCTACGGCCCCGCCCGGCGCTCGGCTGCCGAGCGGGTGAGTACCCATGTGGGCACCGGTACGGACATGCGCCTGCACATCCCCACCCACCCGTTGAACGCCCAGCGCGCCATCCGCAAGGACGAGGACTGGTACGCCAGCGTCCACGACCGCATCAACGAGCGCTTCCGGCAGTGGCTGGAGACACGTGAGCAGCAGTAGCCGCGGCTGAGTCGATGCCGGCGAAGCGGGTCGCCGTCGGGGGTGCAGCTCCTGTCGGTGCTTTGCCCACCGGGCTGAAATCAACCCGCGTGGGAGCGACGCCCTCGTCGCGACTTTCCAGAGCACCGGACCACAGGAGGGTCGCGGCGAGGGCGCCACCCCCGCCGCGAGCGTCGGGAACTTCGGGCGTGTGACAGGCCCTACCGCGTAATCTTGCGCGCGCCGTCGCCGCCGCCGAGCAGCAGGCAGTCCGCCGGCCGCAGGGCGAACAGCCCGTTGGTGACGACACCCGGGATATCGTTGAGGGTGCGCTCGGCTTTCACAGGCTCGTCGATGGCCAGGCCGCTGACGTCCAGGATGACGTTGCCGTTGTCCGTGGTGACCCCCTCCCGCAGGGTGGGATGGCCGCCGATGCGTCGGATGATCTCGCGGGCGACGAAGCTGCGCGCCATGGGGATTACCTCCACCGGCAGCGGGAAGCCCCCGAGCTGGCGCACCAGCTTGGCTTCTTCGGCGATGCACACAAAGCGGCGGCTGGCACTGGCCACGACCTTCTCGCGGGTGAGCGCACCGCCACCGCCCTTGATCAGGGTCAGGTGGTGCGTGGCCTCGTCGGCGCCGTCCACATACAGATCCAGCGGCCCGGCCTCATTGAGCTCCATGACCGGGATGCCGGCGTCCTGCAGGCGCTGGGTCGAGGCCTCGGAGCTGGAGACCGCGGCCCGGACCGGATCGCGCAGCCCGGCCAGCACCTCGATAAAGGCGTTCACGGTGGAGCCGGTGCCCACACCGATGACGCTGTCGCCCGTGACGAATTCCAGTGCCGCCTCGGCGGCGGCCCGCTTGCCGTTGCTTGCAGCCATCAATTGCTCTCCCGGTATGCGTGCTCGCCATCATACGGGGCCACTTCGCCGCGTTGAAGCGGGGATGCTGTCCGTTAGCGGCGGGCGATCAGGTCGCGGGAACCACGCTGGCTGTGGCGGGGCGTCTGTTAGACTGCATCGTTTTGCGAACGGACAAACAGGGCAGCCATGACCCAGGCCTACCTCGAACGCATCCTCACCGCTTGCGTCTACGACGTCGCCGAGCACACCCCGCTGGATCCGGCGCCGGCCCTGTCGGCGCGGTTGGGGAACAACATCCTCATGAAGCGCGAGGATCTGCAGCCGGTGTTCTCGTTCAAGCTGCGCGGGGCCTACAACATGATCTCCCGCCTGCCGGAAGAGGCCCGGGCCCGTGGTGTCATCTGCGCGTCGGCGGGCAATCATGCCCAGGGTGTGGCCCTGTCGGCCAAGCGCCTGGGGATCAAGGGGATTATCGTGATGCCCCGGACCACCCCGAGCATCAAGGTGGAGGCCGCGCGGCGGCTGGGTGGCAAGGTTATCCTGCACGGCGACGGCTACGACGAGGCCGCCGCCCATGCCACCAAGCTCATGAACGAGCGCGGCCTGACCTGGATTCCGCCGTTCGACGCCCCGGACGTCATCGCCGGGCAGGGCACCGTGGGGATGGAGATCCTGCACCAGCACCCGCGTGCCATCCATGCGGTTTTCGTGTCCGTGGGCGGGGGCGGCCTCGCCGCGGGCATTGCCGCGTATATCAAGCAACTGCGCCCGGATATCCGCGTGATCGGCGTGGAGCCGGAGGACGCGCCCACGTTGAAGAGTGCCCTGGATGCCGGCGAGCCCGTGGAGCTGGAGCAGGTGGGGCTGTTCGCCGACGGCGTGGCCGTGCGACGCATCGGCGACGAGACCTTCCGTATCCTGCGCAAGCACATCGACGGCGTCATCCTGGTGAATACCGACGAGATCTGCGCCGGGATCCGGGATATCTTCGACGACACCCGCACCATCATGGAGCCCGCCGGTGCCCTGGGCGTGGCCGGCATCAAGAAGTACGTCGAGGAGCACGGCATCCGCGACGAGAACCTGATCACCATCAACTGCGGTGCCAACATGAACTTCAACCGCCTCGGCCACGTGGCCGAGCGGGCCGAGGTGGGCGAGCACCGGGAGGCGGTTCTGGCCGTGACCATCCCCGAGCGCCCGGGCAGTTTCCGGCAGTTCTGCCAGGCGATTGGCAAGCGCTCGGTGACCGAATTCAATTACCGCTTCGCCGATCCCCAGCAGGCCCACGTGTTCGTGGGGCTGGCCCTGAGCGACGGGGTCAAGGAAAAGGACGATCTGGTGGAGCACCTGCGCGCCGCGGACTACCCCGTGCTGGACCTGACGGACAACGAGATGGCCAAGGTCCACCTGCGGCACATGGTCGGCGGCCACGGCCACCTGGTGGAGAACGAGCGCGTGTTCCGGTTCGAGTTCCCGGAACGCCCGGGGGCCCTGACCCGGTTCCTGGACCGCCTGGGACGGCG
>JAWOFB010000323.1:0-3858 GCA_046482445.1 Ectothiorhodospiraceae bacterium
TCTGAGCACATCCCCGGGAATGCTGGCGTGGGCTTCGGGGTAGGCCGGCACACCGATGCAGCCCGGTGGCCGCCCGCTGTCCTGAATCGCGCGCAGCAGCTCCAGTCCACCGGGGTAGGGGCCCTCTGCGCGCGGGGCATCGCCGCCCACCACAAAGATGTCCTCCAGGCCGTGGTCCGCGAGTCGATCCAGAAGCCCCTCCAGATAGGCGCGGTCCGGGACCAGTCGCGCCGCTATATGGGGAACGGCCCGGTAACCCTCGGCTGCCAGCGTGAACGCCGTGGTCACCGTGGTCTCGATGCCGTGCCGCGGTGAGCAGGTCACGGTGATGGTGGTTCCCGGCGGCAACGCCCGCGCCGCGGCCAGACCGCCGCTGACCGGGATGATCTCGTGCCGGGCCCGGGCCAGGGCATGGAGCCCGGCCGGCGCAGTGGCGGTTTCCGGTTGGGTCGCTGTCGTGGCCATGGTCGCTGTCCTCGTGCTGTCGCCGCCGTTGGCGTCTCGTGCGGGGTGCTTGTGCACCTCGCGACTTGAACACTACGGAGCGCGGATGGGTGCCACCGACCGCACGACGACGGCTGCTTGTCCGGTGGCGTCAGAGCCCGTGTGGCGGGCGTTTGCGCGACAATGGGCGTCGTCGGGGCTGGCGTCGCGTGACAACCGGAGGGCGTAGCCGGATAGCGTCACGGGCGGGCCGTCCGGGTAGCGTGGGAGACGTGGTACGACGCGGTTGCCGCCGGCAACCCGCACGGACAGCTGACTGGAGGTGACCATGGGGATGCTGGATGAAGGCGCAGTCATCGAGCGCGGCGTGCCCGGTACGCACGGGGAGTCGTTGTTGCTGCTGTCCCGCACGGAGATGGCCCGCTTACAAAATGCGGTCATGGGCGGTCCCGGCGAGGCTGCCTGGCAGGCCAGTGCGCGTGCTGCGGCCTATGCGTGGTGCCGCGACGAGGCGGATGCCACCGGCGCCGAGCCGGCCGTGGTGTTCGCACGGTATCTGGACAATCTGGCCGACCGGGGATGGGGCGGTTTTGAGCTGCTGTATTGCCGGCCCGAGGACTGCGGCGCCGGCGTGCGCGTCTATGACTCACCGTTCGCCGCCGTGCCCGGGGCGCGGGCGCCGGCCTGCCGGATCTTTCTGGCGTGGCTGGAGGGCGCCATGAACTGGGCCTGCCCGAATCCCGACTACCGGGCGGTGGCCGAAGAGCGCCGTTGTGCGGCGAGCGGCGCGGAAGCCTGCGAGTTCGTGCTGCGGCCCTCGGTGGACAGTGACGACGACTGAGCAGGTGAGTCGCCGGCGGCCGCCGGCGGCCGGGGCCGCCGCCATCGGCGGCCCCGGTGAGCGGCCACTGCCCGCTTTCTGGACACGGCTGGCTATTCCGCCTGCTCCAGGGGGGCGTCGGCCGTTTTCGTGTCCACCGGGCCCTCGTTGACGGGTTGCACCGGCCGGTCACCGCCGGGCGGTTCGGACAGCAGCCGCTGGCGCCGCAGGCGGCGCTCCTCCGACGGCGACCTGCCCTGGCGTTCGTGGTAGCACTTGGTGAAGTGCGGGGGCGACACGAAGCCGCAGGCCAGGGCGATGTCGGTGATGGGCATTTCCGTTTGCAGCAACAGCTGTCGGGCCCGGGCCAGGCGCAAGTCCATGTAATAGCGCGTGGGGGCACAGCCGAGGTGGCGCTGGAACAGCCGTTCCACCTGCCGGCGTGACAGCCGCGCGTGGGCGGCGAGTTCATCCAGTGTCAACGGCTCGTGCAGGTTCGCCTCCATGAGCGTGACCAGCTCCACCAGCTTGGGCTGACTGGTGCCCAGGCGCACCTTCAGCGGTGTGCGCTGGCGCTCGGTGAAGTCGCGAATGCGTTCGTGGAGGTACTCCTCGGCGATATTCTCGGCCAGCTCTGCGCCCTGCTCCCGGGCGATGAGCGTGAGCATCATGTCCATGGGCGCGACGCCGCCGGAGCACGTGTAGCGGTCCCGGTCCATGACGAACAGTTCCGAGGAGAACTCCACCTCCGGGAACAGCAGTGCCTCGTGGATGCTGGAGATGTGCTCCCAGTGCAGCGTGCAGCGGTAGCCGTTAAGCACCCCCGCACGCGCCAGGATGTAGCCGCCGGTGCACACCGAACCCAGGGGGACGCGGCGCCGGCCCAGGCGGTGGATCCAGTTGAGCACGTCGCGATCCAGGTGTTCCTGGACGTCGATGCCACTACAGACCAGTAGCAGGTCCAGCTCCGGAGCGTCGTGCACCGAAGCGTCCGCGGCCACCTGCAGGTGGTTGCTGGCCGCCACGGGCTGGCCGTCGCGGCTGATCATGGACCAGGTGTACAGGTCCCGCTCCGCGAGCTGGTTGGCCATGCGCAGCGGCTCCAGCGCGGACGAGAAGGCCATGTGCGAGAAGCCGGGCACCAGCAGAAAGCCGATGCGGCGGGGGATGTTCGGCGGACGGGCATGCTGGTTCATGGTGGTCTCCTCCCGGGTCCCTGTCTGAATTGACAGGCGTTGTGCACTGGTGTTCGTCCGCGCTATTTGTCCCGCACCCGGGCGCGCGCGGCTTACCCGTTTGCGCCATCCGCTTACGCCGCAGCGGCGTCTGCGTACTTTCCCTTAAGTTACTGTGTTGCCTGAATTCTAGCAGGGCAAAACGGCTGTCGCCGCGACACCCGTTCGCGGCGTCTGCGAGCAACCGCGCCGCCGCCGGTCCACGCATAATCCTGTTCCAGGTTCACCCCCGAGACAGAGCAACAGGAGGCGGTAATGGCGACAAAGATGAGTGAGGTGGCGGCGGCCGCAAACCAGCCCCTGCCCAGCAATCTGGAGATTGCGCGGCACACGCCGCGCCGCCCCATCGAGGAGATTGCCGCCACGCTGGGACTGGCGCCGGAACACGTCGAGCCGTACGGGCGGGATGTGGCCAAGATCGATCTCGGGGCCATCGCTCAGCTGGCCGAGCGCCCGCGGGGCAAGTACGTGGTGGTCTCCGCCATTACGCCGACGCCGCTGGGCGAGGGCAAGACCACCACCGCCATCGGGCTCGCCGAGGCCTTTCACCACGTTGGCCGCAGCGCCACCGTGGCCCTGCGTCAGCCGTCCATGGGGCCGACCCTGGGCATCAAGGGGGGTGCGGCCGGCGGTGGCTATAGCCAGGTCATTCCCATGGAGCGGATCAATCTCCACCTCACCGGTGACATCCACGCCGTTGCCGCCGCGCACAATCTGTGTGCGGCGATGATCGACAATCATCTGCACCAGCGCGGCGGTGTCGACCTGGATCCGCGGCGGGTGACCTGGAAGCGGTCCATGGATATCAACGACCGCTCCCTGCGCAACATGGTCATCGGGCTGGGGCAGCACGGCGATGGTGTGCCGCGCCAGGGTGCGTTCGAGATTACGGCCGCTTCGGAGGTTATGGCGGTTCTGGCACTGGCCGATTCCCTGCGCGATCTGCGTCAGCGCCTGGGGCGCATGGTGGTGGGTTACACGCGTGCCGGCGAGCCGGTCACCGCCGAGGCCATCGGCGCCGCTGGTGCCATGACGGTGTTACTGCGCGATGCGCTCAAGCCCAATCTGCTGCAGACCGTGGAGAATACGCCCGCGATCATGCACGCCGGGCCGTTCGGCAACATCGCCCACGGCAACTCGTCCATCGTCGCCGACCGCATCGCCCTCCACGGCAATGATTTCGTGGTGACCGAGGCGGGCTTCGGCGCCGACATGGGGGCCGAGCGCTTTTTCAATATCAAGTGCCGGGCTTCGGGTCTGGAGCCTGATGCGGCCGTGCTGGTGGCCACGGTCCGGGGGCTGAAGTTCCACTCGGGTAGCGGGCGGCCCGGCACCACCCGGTAGCGACCCGAGTGGAAC
>JAWOFB010000330.1:0-11052 GCA_046482445.1 Ectothiorhodospiraceae bacterium
GGTGAGGTGCATGACGGCGCGGCCGTGATGGACTGGATGGAGCAGGAGCAGGAGTGTGGCATCACGATCACCTCCGCTGCGACCACCACGTTCTGGAGTGGCATGGACCAGCAGTACCCGGAGATGCGTATCAACATCATTGATACCCCGGGACACGTTGACTTCACCATCGAGGTAGAGCGCTCTTTGCGGGTGCTCGACGGTGCGGTCGTGGTGTTCTGTGGTTCCTCGGGTGTAGAGCCGCAGTCCGAGACGGTCTGGCGCCAGGCCAACAAGTACGAAGTCCCGCGCATGGCGTTCGTCAACAAGATGGACCGCCAGGGCGCGAACTTCATGCGGGTGGTCGACCAGATCCGCGACCGGCTGGGCTCCAAGCCGGTGCCGCTGCAGCTGCCCATCGGTGCCGAGGACGGCTTCGAGGGCGTCATCGACCTCATCCGGATGTCGGCCATCTACTGGAATCCCGACGACATGGTGATGACCTACGAGGAGAAGGAGATCCCGGCCGAGCTCATCGACGAGGCCCAGAAGTGGCGCTCCGCCCTGGTGGAGTCCGCCGCCGAGGCCTCCGAGGACTTCATGGAGAAGTACCTCGAGGAGGGCGATCTCGGGCTCGACGACATCCGCGCCGGGATCCGGCAGCAGACGCTGGCCAACGAGATCGTGCCGGCGCTGTGCGGTACCGCGTTCAAGAACAAGGGCGTCCAGGCGCTCCTCGATGCGGTCATCGAGTTCATGCCGGCGCCCAACGACATCCCGGCCATCGCGGGCGAGCTGGACGACGGCAGCGCCGGCGAGCGCAAGCCGTCCGATGACGAGCCGTTCTCTGCGCTGGCCTTCAAGATCGCCACCGACCCCTATGTGGGCAGCCTGGCCTTCTTCCGGGTCTATTCCGGCAAGGTCTCCAGCGGCGACACGGTCTACAACCCGATCAAGGGCAAGCGTGAGCGCATCGGCCGTCTGCTGCAGATGCACTCCAACTCCCGCGAGGAGATCAAGGAGGTGTACGCCGGGGACATCGCCGCGGCCGTCGGTCTGAAGGACGTCACCACCGGTGAGACCCTCTGCGACACCGACAACCACATCATCCTCGAGCGGATGGAGTTCCCCGAGCCGGTCATCGCGGTCGCCATCGAGCCGAAGACCAAGGCCGACCAGGAGAAGATGGGCATGGCCCTGGGCAAGCTGGCCCAGGAGGACCCCTCCTTCAAGGTCCACACCGACGAGGAGTCCGGCCAGACCATCATCGAGGGGATGGGCGAGCTGCACCTGGACATCATCGTTGACCGCCTCAAGCGGGAGTTCAAGGTGGAGGCCAACGTCGGCGCGCCGCAGGTCGCCTACCGGGAGACCGTCAAGCAACAGGCCGAGGTCGAGGGCAAGTTCATCCGCCAGTCGGGCGGCCGCGGCCAGTACGGCCACGTCTGGATCCGCCTGGAGCCCAACGAGCCGGGTGCGGGTTACGAGTTCGTCAACGCCATCGTCGGCGGCGTGGTGCCCAAGGAATACATCGGCTCGGTGGACAAGGGCATCCAGGAGGCCATGGAGAACGGCGTGCTCGCCGGCTATCCCATGGTGGACGTCAAGGCGACGCTCTTCGACGGCTCCTATCACGACGTGGACTCGAGCGAGAGCGCCTTCCACATCGCCGGTTCCATGGCGCTGAAGGAAGGCTCGCACAAGGCAGGGCTCGCCCTGCTCGAGCCCATCATGAAGGTCGAGTCCGTGACTCCCGAGGAGTACATGGGCGACGTCATGGGTGACCTCAACCGCCGTCGCGGCACCGTCCAGGGCATGGACGACACGCCGGCCGGCAAGGTCATCCGGGCCGAGGTGCCGCTGGCCGAGATGTTTGGCTATGCCACTGACCTGCGCTCGTACACGCAGGGGCGTGCTTCCTACACCATGCAGTTCGAGAAGTACGCCGAGGCCCCGGCGAGCATCGTCGAAGAGATCGTCAAGAAGGCTTCGTAATCAAGGCTTTTCTGAGTTCAACAACCGGATCGAGAGGGTAGGACCGTGTCCAAAGAGAAATACGAGCGCACCAAGCCGCACGTCAACGTGGGGACCATTGGTCACGTGGACCACGGCAAGACGACGCTGACGGCGGCGATGACCAAGGTGCTGGGAGAAGAGCACGGTGGTGAGGCGCGGGCGTTTGACCAGATTGACAGCGCGCCGGAGGAGAAGGAGCGCGGTATCACCATCGCCACGGCGCACGTGGAGTACGAGTCCCAGGGGCGGCACTACGCCCACGTGGACTGCCCCGGCCACGCCGACTACGTGAAGAACATGATCACGGGTGCGGCGCAGATGGACGGTGCGGTGCTGGTTGTTTCGGCGGCGGACGGCCCGATGCCGCAGACGCGGGAGCACATCCTGCTGTCGCGGCAGGTGGGTGTTCCGGCCATTGTGGTCTACCTGAACAAGGCGGACATGGTGGACGACCCGGAGCTGCTGGAGCTGGTGGAGATGGAGGTTCGCGAGCTGCTTTCCTCCTACGACTTCCCGGGTGACGACACCCCGGTGGTTTCCGGCTCGGCGCTGAAGGCCCTGGAGGGGGATACCTCGGAGATTGGTATTCCGTCCATCGTGAAGCTGGTCGAGGAGATGGACGCCTTCATTCCGGAGCCGCAGCGTGCGGTGGACGGTGACTTCCTGATGCCGGTGGAGGACGTCTTCTCCATCTCGGGTCGTGGCACCGTGGTGACCGGTCGAGTGGAGCGGGGCATCGTCAAGACGGGTGACGAGGTGGAGATTGTCGGTCTGCATGACACGGCGAAGACCACCGTCACGGGTGTCGAGATGTTCCGGAAGATGCTGGACGAGGGCCAGGCGGGCGACAACGTGGGTGTGCTGCTGCGCGGCACCAAGCGGGACGACGTCGAGCGTGGTCAGGTTCTGGCGAAGCCGGGCTCCATCACGCCGCACACGCGTTTCGAGTGCGAGGTCTATGTGCTTTCCAAGGAGGAGGGTGGTCGTCATACGCCCTTCTTCAACGGCTACCGGCCGCAGTTCTACTTCCGTACGACGGACGTGACCGGTTCGGTGGAGCTGCCGGAGGGCACGGAGATGGTGATGCCGGGTGACAACGTGCAGATGACGGTGTCCCTGATCGCGCCCATCGCCATGGAGGACGGTCTGCGCTTCGCGATTCGCGAGGGCGGCCGCACCGTGGGTGCCGGCGTCGTCTCGAAGATCATCGAGTAAACGACATGGCCGCACTCAGTCAGCGCATCCGTATTCGCCTCAAGGGCTTCGACCACCGTCTCATCGACCAGTCGGCCAGCGAGATCGTGGACACGGCCAAGCGCACCGGCGCCCAGGTCCGTGGCCCCATCCCGCTGCCGACCAAGCAGGAGCGGTTCACCGTCCTGAAGTCGCCGCACGTGAACAAGGACGCTCGGGACCAGTACGAGCTCCGGACCCACAAGCGGCTCATGGACATCGTGGACCCGACCGACAAGACGGTCGACGCCCTCATGAAGCTGGATCTTGCCGCCGGCGTGGACGTCCAGATCAAGCTGAACTGACGACCCCGTTACAGGCGGACGCGCGGTGAGGCCCCCTCGTGGGGCCTTTGCCGTCGAATGCAACGCATCGGTCAACCGAAATCGATGCCAGCGAGGTAGAGAACAATGGCTATCGGCGTAGTAGGCCGGAAGGTGGGCATGTCGCGCGTGTTCACCGATAACGGCGAGGCCGTCCCGGTCACCGTGATCGAGGTCGAGCCCAATCGCATCACCCAGATGAAGTCCGCGGAGAGTGACGGCTACGAGGCGGTCCAGGTGACCGTTGGCGAGCGTCGCCCGTCCCGCGTTACCCGTCCCATGGCCGGACACTTCGCCAAAGCGGGTGTCGAGGCCGGCCGGTCCCTTCGCGAGTTCCGCATCGCGGACCCCTCCGCCGAGGAGGGTCTCGAGGCCGGCGCGGAGATCCGCGTCGACCGGTTCAGCGACGGCCAGAAGGTCGACGTGACCGGGACCAGCATCGGCAAGGGCTTCGCGGGCACCATCAAGCGGCACAACTTCTCGGCCCAGCGGGCGACCCACGGTAACTCCAAGTCCCACCGGGTGCCCGGCTCCATCGGTCAGAACCAGAGTCCGGGTCGCGTCTTCAAGGGCAAGAAGATGGCCGGGCAGATGGGGAACCGTCGGACCACCGTGCAGAACCTCGAGGTGGTCCGGGTGGATCCGGAGCGGAACCTGCTGCTGGTCCGGGGTGCAGTCCCCGGCGCCAAGGGGGGCGACGTCATCGTTCGCCCGGCAGTCAAGGCGCAGGAGGGCTGAAGCGATGGAACTCAAGAAGACGACGGCCGGCGGCAACGCCTCCACCAACAGCGTGGAGCTCAGCGACGGCATCTTCGCCAACGCCTTCAACGAGGACCTGGTCGCCCAGGTCGTCACGGCGTACATGAACAGCGCCCGGCAGGGGACCAAGGCCCAGAAGAGCCGGGCCGACGTCCGGGGCGGCGGTGCCAAGCCGTGGCGCCAGAAGGGCACCGGCCGGGCCCGCGCGGGCACCATCCGCAGCCCCATCTGGACCGGTGGCGGGAAGACCTTCGCGGCGCAGCCGCGGGACTTCTCCCAGAAGGTCAACCGGAAGATGTACCGCGGCGCCATGCGCTCCATCCTCTCGGAGCTGGTGCGCCAGCAGCGGCTCATGGTGCTCGACAAGATCGAACTCGAGGCGCCCAAGACCCGGGAGCTCGCCGCGCAGCTCAAGAAGCTCGGCGCCGAAGATGCGCTCATCGTGACCGCCGAGCTGGACGAGAAGCTCTATCTGGCCTCGCGCAACCTGCCGCACGTCGCGGCCATCGATGCCGAGGCCATCGACCCGGTGAGCCTGGTTGGCTTCGGCAAGGTCATCATGACCGCGGCCGCCGTTAAGCGCGTTGAGGAGAAGCTGGCATGAACCATGAGCGACTGATGAAGGTCCTGCTCGCGCCGCACGTCTCCGAGAAGACCACGCGGGCGGCCGAGGAAGACAATACCGTGGCATTCCGGGTGGTCCCGGATGCCGGCAAGCTGGAGATCCGCAAGGCGGTGGAGACGCTGTTCAACGTCGACGTCGTCAGCGTCCAGACCGTCTGCGTGAAGGGCAAGAAGAAGCGCTTCGGGGTCCAGCAGGGTCGGCGCAAGGACTGGAAGAAGGCCTACGTTCGCCTGGCCGAGGGCCAGGACATCGATTTCGTCGGCGCCGAGTAAGGAGGGGTTCGCATGGCACTCAAGAAGGCAAATCCGACCTCGCCGGGGCGCCGATTCGTTGTCCAGGTGGTCAACGAGCAGCTCCACCGGGGTCGCCCCTGGGGGCCGCTCACTGAGAAGCAGCATCGCCGCGGCGGCCGCAACAGCGACGGGCGTATCACCGCCCGCCACCGGGGCGGCGGCCACAAGCAGCTCTATCGCCACGTCGATTTCCGTCGCGGTAAGGACGGGATCCCGGCGAAAGTGGAGCGGCTGGAGTACGACCCGAACCGCAGCGCCCACATCGCGCTGCTGCTCTACGCCGACGGCGAGCGTCGCTACATCCTGGCGCCGCGGAACGTGACCGTGGGCACCGAGCTCCGGTCGGGCAGCGATGCCCCCATCCGTCCCGGTAACGCCCTGCCGCTGCGCAACATCCCGGTGGGCACCACCATCCACAACGTGGAGATGAAGCCGGGCAAGGGCGGGCAGATCGCCCGCGCCGCCGGGACCGGCGTCCAGCTCGTGGCCCGGGAGGGCAGCTACGCCACGCTGCGGCTGCGGTCCGGCGAGATGCGCAAGGTGCACGTCGAGTGTCGCGCCACGGTGGGCGAGGTCGGGAACTCCGAGCATACGCTGCGCAAGCTGGGCAAGGCGGGCGCCAAGCGCTGGGCCGGCGAACGGCCGACCGTACGGGGCGTTTCGATGAACCCGGTGGACCACCCCCACGGTGGCGGCGAGGGCCGCACCGCCGGCGGGCGCCATCCGGTGTCTCCCTGGGGTCAGCCGACCAAGGGTTATCGGACGCGCAAAAACAAGGCGACGGACAAGTTCATCGTCCGCCGTCGTAAGCGGAAATAAGGGTACGAATCGTCATGCCTCGTTCCATCAAGAAGGGTCCTTTCGTCGATCTCGACCTCGTCAAGAAGGTGGAGGCCGCTCATGCCTCGGGCAGCAAGAAGCCCATCAAGACCTGGTCGCGGCGTTCCATGGTGGTCCCCGACATGATCGGGTTGACCATCGCGATTCATAACGGCCGTCAGCATGTCCCGGTGCTCATCTCCGAGAACATGGTCGGCCACAAGCTCGGCGAATTCGCGAGCACGCGGCACTTCCGCGGGCACGCCGCCGACAAGAAGTCGCGCTAGAGGGGGCAGATAACATGGAAACCGCAGCCAAGCTCCGGTTCGCGCGCATTTCGCCGCAGAAGACCCGCCTGGTCGCCGACCAGGTCCGGGGGATGCCGGTGGAGGCCGCACTGCAACAGCTCACCTTCAGCCCCAAGAAGGCCGCGGAAGTCGTCCGCAAGGTGATCGAGTCGGCGGTGGCGAATGCCGAACACAATGACGGCGCCGACATCGACGAGCTCCGCGTGCAGCGGATCACCGTTGACGAGGGCCCGGCGCTCAAGCGCATCCAGGCGCGGGCCAAGGGGCGCGCGAATCGAATCCTCAAGCGGACCAGCCACATTACCGTGGTGGTCGCGGAACAGTAGGAGAGGCACGGAATGGGTCACAAGGTACATCCGACCGGCATCCGCCTCGGGATCGTCAAGGACTGGCGCTCCACCTGGTATGCCGACAGCAAGCACTACCCGGAGCTGCTCCACAACGATCTTCAGGTCCGCGATTACCTGAACAAGAAGCTGGCGCACGCCTCCGTGAGCCGCATCCAGATCGAGCGGCCCGCCAAGAATGCCCGGATCACGATCCATACGGCGCGGCCGGGGATCGTCATCGGCAAGAAGGGCGCCGATATCGAGCGGCTGCGGCAGGAGATCCGTGGTCTGGTCGGGGTCGACGAGGTCAAGATCGACATCGAGGAGATCCGCAAGCCGGAGATCGATGCCGAGCTGGTCGCCCAGAACATCGCCCAGCAGCTCGAGAAGCGGATCATGTTCCGCCGGGCCATGAAGCGGGCCGTGGGTAACGCCATGCGTCTCGGAGCCCAGGGCGTTAAGGTCAACGTGGCCGGGCGCCTGAACGGCGCCGAGATCGCCCGCTCCGAATGGTATCGCGAGGGCCGCGTGCCGCTGCATACCCTGCGGGCCGACGTCGATTACGCCCTCGCCGAGGCCAAGACTACCTACGGGGTCATCGGCGTGAAGGTCTGGATCTTCAAGGGCGAGATCATGGACACCCACGAGCACAACAAGGCGCAGAGCGGCGAAGCCGAGAAGCCGGCTGCGAACCAGGGGTAACCGACATGCTCCAGCCGAAGCGAACCAAATTCCGCAAGCGCCAGAAGGGCCGCAACACCGGGCTCGCCACCTCGGGTACCGACGTCAGCTTTGGCGAATTCGGTCTCAAGGCGGTGGAGCGGGGCCGGATCACCTCGCGCCAGATCGAGGCGGCGCGGCGCGCCATGAATCGCTACATCAAGCGGGGCGGGAAGATCTGGATCCGGATCTTCCCCGACAAGCCCATCTCCGAAAAGCCCCTCGAGGTCCGCATGGGCAAGGGCAAGGGCAACGTCGAGTACTGGGTCTCCGAGATCCAGCCCGGCAAGATGCTCTACGAGATGGAAGGGGTCTCGGAAGAGGTTGCACGGGAGGCGTTCCGCCTTGCCGCGCAGAAGCTTCCGGTGAAGACGGTATTCGTTAATCGGACGGTGTTGTGATGAAGGCCAGCGATCTGCGCAACAAGAACGAGGCCGAGCTGCGCGAGGAGCTCACCGGCCTGCTGCGCGAGCAGTTCAACCTGCGCATGCAGCACGCCACCGGCCAACTGGACAAGAACCACCGTTTGAAGGCGGTCCGCCGCGACATCGCGCGCGTCAAGACGGTTCTCAACGAAAGGGTCGAGCAGGCATGAGCGACGAAAAGCAGGCGCGGAGCATTCTCGGGCGCGTGGTCTCCGACAAGGCCGACAAGACCGTGACGGTGCTCATCGAGCGCCGGGTCGCGCACCCCCTCTACAAGAAGTTCATGAAGCGCTCCACCAAGGTGCGCGCCCATGACGAGAACAACGAGGGCCGTGAGGGCGATCTCGTTCGCATCCAGGAGGGCCGGCCGCGGTCCAAGACCAAGAGCTGGGAACTGACCGGCGTGGTGGAACGGCCGGACTAGCCCTTGGGGATGGCGCAAACCGGTGGTACAATTGCCGGCTTTGCTGCGGGTCGCCGGATCGGCATCGATAAGCTTCGGAGACAGTCATGATACAGATGCAGACGACGCTGAATGTGGCGGACAACAGTGGCGCCCGCCGCGTGCAGTGCATCAAGGTGCTCGGCGGCTCCAAGCGTCGCTACGCCAACATCGGGGACATCATCAAGGTGAGCGTCAAGGAGGCGATCCCGCGGGGTCGCGTCAAGAAGGGTGACGTCTACAACGCCGTGGTGGTGCGCTCCTGCAAGGGTGTTCGGCGCCCGGACGGGTCGGTGATCCGGTTCGATGCCAACGCCGCGGTGCTGCTGAATCCTCAGCTGCAGCCGGTGGGGACCCGTATCTTCGGGCCGGTGACCCGCGAGCTGCGCACCGAGAACTTCATGAAGATCATCTCGCTGGCACCTGAAGTGCTGTAAGAGGGGCGGAGCAATGCGAAAAATCAAGCAGGGCGACCAGGTGGTCGTCATTGCCGGCAAGGACAAGGGCGAGCGCGGGACCGTTCTACGGGTCGTTCAGCGCCGCCGCGGGCTCGGGGTCGTCGTCGAAGGCGTGAACCAGGTCCGCAAGCACCAGAAGCCCAATCCGCAGCTCGGGCAGCCCGGCGGGATCATCGACCAGGAGAAGCCGCTGGACGTCTCCAACGTCATGCTCGTGAACCCGGCCACCGGCGGTGGCGATCGGGTCGGCTTCAAGGTCCTCGAGGACGGGCGGAAGGTGCGCTACTTCAAGTCCAACGGCGAAACCGTGGACGCCTGACATGAGGGCGCAGGGCATGGCACGACTCAAAGACTACTATCGCGAGCAGGTCATTCCGCAGATGCGGGACCAGTTCAGCTACGCAAACATCATGGAGGTGCCCCAGATCAGCAAGATCACGCTGAACATGGGCATCGGCGAGGCGGTCTCCGACAAGAAGGTCCTGGAGAACGCCATGGAGGACATGGCCGCCATCAGTGGCCAGCGTCCCGTGGTGACCAAGGCCCGGAAGTCCGTGGCCGGTTTCAAGATCCGCGAAGGCTGGCCCATCGGGTGCAAGGTGACCCTCCGGCGCGAGCGGATGTACGAGTTCCTGGACCGGCTGGTGTCGGTGGCGATCCCGCGTATCCGGGATTTCCGGGGGCTCAACGGCAACAGCTTCGACGGCCGTGGGAATTACACCATGGGGGTTCGTGAGCAGATCATGTTCCCGGAGATCGATTACGACCGTATCGACGCCATCCGGGGCATGGACATCACCATCGCGACCACGGCCAACACGGATCAGGAGGCACGGGCGCTGCTCGGGGCCTTCAACTTCCCGTTCAAGGGGTAGGCATAATGGCGAAACGCAGCATGATCGAGCGCGAGAAGAAGCGCGCCCGCCTGGCGAAGAAGTACGCGGCCAAGCGTGAGGAGCTCAAGGCGCGGGTCAAGGACACGCAACTTGCTCCCGAGGAGCGTCTCGCGGCGCAGCGGGAGCTCCAGAAGATCCCGCGCAATGCCAGCCCGGTTCGGCGGGAGAACCGCTGCTCCGTGACGGGTCGCCCGCACGGGTATTACCGGAAGTTCGGTCTCGGGCGGAACAAGCTGCGGGAGGCCGTGATGCGCGGCGATGTCCCCGGCGTCCGCAAGAGCAGCTGGTAGGGACGGAGGAAGCACGCATGAGCATGAGCGATCCCGTCAGCGATATGCTGACCCGCATCCGTAACGGCCTCTCGGCCGAGAAGAGCCGGGTCAGCATGCCGGCCTCCGGTCTGAAGTCCAATATCGCCCGCGTCCTCAAGGAAGAGGGCTTCATCAAGGACTGGTCCACGCGCGATAACGACGGCAAGCCCCTTCTGGACGTCGAGCTGAAGTACTTCGAGGGCCGCCCCGTCATCGAACGGATCGAGCGCGTCTCCCGTCCGGGTCTGCGGACCTACAAGGGCCGGGACGACCTCCCGAAGGTCGCCAACGGACTCGGGGTGGCCGTCGTCTCGACGCCCAAGGGTGTCATGACCGATCGCGCCGCCCGGGCTTCCGGCCACGGCGGCGAGGTCATCTGTTACGTCTTCTAGGGGTTTCGGCCATGGCGAGAACTACACAGAACCCGTTGAGTATCCCGGCCGGGGTCGAGATCAATGTCGACGGCCGCGAGGTCCGGGTCAAGGGCAGCAAGGGTGAGTTGTCCCACGAGGTCCACGGCGACGTCGATATCGAAGAGGGCGAGAGCGAGATCCGCTTCCGTCCCCGGGACGACAACTTCAAGACCAACGCGCTCACCGGCACGACCCGTGCGCTGATCCGGAACATGATCCAGGGCGTCAGCGAGGGTTTCGAGCGCCGGCTGCAGATGGTCGGCGTCGGCTACCGCGCCCAGGCGCAGGGGGCCAGCTTGAACATCAACGTCGGCTTCTCGCACCCCGTGAACTACGAGGTGCCGGAGGGCGTCACCGTCGAGACCCCCAGCCAGACCGAGATTGTGGTCAAGGGGATCGACAAGCAGAAGGTCGGGCAGGTGGCCGCGGAGATCCGCGCCTACCGGCCGCCGGAGCCCTACAAGGGCAAGGGCGTTCGGTATGCGGACGAACGGGTCATCATGAAAGAGGCCAAGAAGAAGTAGGGGCGAACATGGACAAGAAAACGGTACGTCTGCGTCGCGCCCGTCGGGGCCGCGCCAAGATCCGCGAGCTGGGGATGCACCGCCTGTGCGTCCATCGTACGCCCCGGCACATCTACGCCCAGGTCATCGCGCCGGATGGCGGGACCACCGTCGCCGCCGCCTCCACCGTCGAGCCGGAT
>JAWOFB010000341.1:0-5079 GCA_046482445.1 Ectothiorhodospiraceae bacterium
CGGCACCACTGGCACCACCCCCGATGACGAGCACGTCCACGCTGGCGGACTTGAGGGCATCGATCTGCGCCTGGCGTTCCCAGGCCTCCCCGGCCTTGACGGCGGCTACTTCTACCATTGTGGCGACTCCCAAGAGGTCGATTGGTGTAAGGGCCCACTGCCGCGCGGGCGTCGACGGTTGCGGCGTCACACCGCCTTTTCACACCCGCTGCAAGCGAACCCGGTTCTGTGTTGCAGGCGAAAATGATAATAAGTTACCGAAAACGAGCGGCGTTTTCATTCGTGCACCGCGCAACACGGTGGGCGCCGTATCAGTGCATCTTGAGCTGGGGCTCCATGGTCTTGCGCAGCCGGTCAACAACCACCCCTAGCATCATGGCCCGCACACCCAGCAATGTCCGCTGGTGCGAGCGATACAGCGACTTGTAGGCGGCCTTGGCGGCCCAACCGTCGATCCGCAGCGAGCGCGAGCCGCCACTGAACAACTTGCCGTAGGCGGTGTAATTGGCCAGCGAAACCAGTGAGCCGTAATCACGGTACTGGAACGGCTCACCGCCGGCCTCCGGATCCGCATCCGGGAGCCGTTCGGCGAGATAGAGCGCTTCCTGACGCGCCGCCTGGGCGCGCGGCGGCGCCAGCGTGCCGTCCTCGTCCAGGGGCACGGCGGCGCAATCGCCCAGGGCATGGATCCGCGGGTCGCTGGTGCTGCGCAGGTGGCGGTCCACCAGCACGTGGCCGCGCCGATCCGTGGGCACCGATTCCATATCCCGCAGAATCCCCGGACCACGGACACCAGCCGTCCAGATGGTCATGCGAGCACCCAGCTCGCGGCCGTTATTGAGAACCACGCGGTCGCCGTGGACCTCGGAGACACCGGCGTTGCATTCCACGTGGACCCCGAGCTGATCGGTCAGGGACTGCTGGACCGCGCCCGCGAGATCCTCCGGCAACGGCGGCAGAACCCGCGGGGCCTGTTCAATCAACGTGATGCGGCTGCGATCGCGATCGATGCCGGCGCCGTAGTCGCGCACCACGTCCAGGGCATAGGACAGCTCGGCGGACAACTCCACACCGGTGGCACCGGCGCCGACGATGGCGATCTCGAACGGCTGGTCCCGCTCAATGGCATTGGCGCGCGCCAGCTCGTAGATCAGCGCACGATGGACGCGCTCCGCCTGCTCGCGGGAATCCAGGAAATAGGCGTGCTCCTTGACACCGGGAACACCGAAGTCGTTGGCCTCGCTTCCCAGCGCCAGGACCAGCCGGTCGTAGCGCAGCTCCCGTTCCGGCAGGGCGACGTCACCCGCCTCGTCGTGCAGGGCCGCCAGCCGCAGCCGGTCCCGGTCGGGGTCAATCCCCGCCAGCGGACCCAGCTCGAAGCGGAACCCGTTGCGCCGCCCCAGGTAGAGATAACTCAACTCGTCCTGATAGGAATTCAGGGTACCGGCGGCAACCTGATGGAACAGCGGCTTCCAAATGTGGGTCGGCGTTCGGTCCACGAGGACAACCTGGTCGTTGGCGCGCTGTTGGTTGCGCGCCAGGTTACAGGCGAGTTCCAGGCCGGCCGCTCCGGCACCGACAATCACCGTTCGCATGGCATCTCCTTGAGTCATTATTGTTCACGCGGCCGCATCGGAAGCGCCGCGGTGCCATGATAACTGTTTGGGACAAACATGCTTCCGCGCGGGACTCGATGGCTTACCGGCGGACAGGGGTGGCGCAGCCGGGAGCGGGCTGCGGTCGCTCAGGGCGGGCACTTCATGCGGGCAAACAGGCGCAGACCGCCACCGTTTGACGGCCCGCACCGGCATCAGTCATTCGCAGGATGCATAAACGGCGCACGCAGCGCTAGCGCGCTCCCAGCGCGGCCGGACATCCTTGTCCGGCATGAGCAAGCGGCTCTGGCAGCAGCCTGCCCGGATCGTGGCGCCGGGTATCAGCCGGTGGTCAGATGACGCGCTTGCGAATGGCCGAGGAGACCTGCTCGAACGCCAGCACGACGATCAGGATGGCCAGTATGATCGTCAGGGCCTCGTCGTAATTGTACAGCCGCATCGCAGACGCCAGTTCCACACCGATGCCACCGGCACCGACCAGGCCCAGAGTCACCGCTGAACGCAGCGCTTTCTCGAAGCTGAACAGGCTCGTGGCGGTCATGGACGCCAGTGTCTCGGGCATGATGGCGCCGCCAATCACGGAAATCCGCCCGGCACCCGTGGAGGCCAGGGCCTCCGAGGGCCCCGGATGAACTTCCTCGATGCGCTCGGAGAAAAACCGCGCGGCGAAGCCGATGGTATCCATAACAATGGCAAGAACACCGGCAAGTGGTCCCAGACCAACCGCAACCACGAAGATCAGCGCCCAGACCAGGTCGGGGATCGTGCGCATCGCGGCAATCAGGAATCGCGTGACCACGCGGACGAGCAGGTGCGGTGTCGTGTTACGCGCCGCCAACAGGGCGAAGGGCACGCTGAGCATCACCCCGGCAACCACTCCGACGATCGCAATATACAGGGTCTCGAGCATGGACCAGCCGACCTCATCGAGGTCTTTATCGGACGGCGGGGTGGCCCGCGCGACGAAATCGACCAGATTGACCGCACCCTGCGCGAGCCGTCCCGGGGTCACCTCGACCACGAGCACGCCCTGAATGAAAAGCGCCAGGAACACCAGGCCCACGGCCCAGGAGAACGTCGATGGGCGTTTGAAACGCGGCGGCGGCGTCAGTGTGCTGTTCGACGCGGAGTTTGATGGCACAGCTTGCACTCCTTCTATAACGGGAATAGCGGGCTCAGGCGGATTGGGCCGCCTTGGCACTGCCGGCGTTTGCGGGGGCATGATCGACCCGTACAACCCCTTCGTAGAGGCCGCTCATTGAGGCACGGCCGATGGCCTGGCGGGGGCTGTCGAGCTCGATCCGACCCGCTTTCATGCCGACCACGCGATCACCGTATTCGCTGGCGAGCTCCAATTGGTGCAGCGAGCACAGCACTGTCATGCCGCGTTCGCGCACGATATCGATCAGAAGCTCCATGACCGCGCGCCCGGCGCGCGGGTCCAGGCTGGCGACAGGCTCGTCGGCAATCAGCACCTCCGGGTCCTGCAGCAGCGTGCGCGCGATCGCCACCCGCTGTTGCTGACCACCGGAGAGGTTGCGGCAGTCGCTGGCTGCGTAGTCAGCCATACCGACGCGGTCGAGACAGGCCATCGCCTGCTCTCGCAACTCCGAGGGCGCAAACGCCGGTAACGTGCGCAACAACCCGCCCCGCTGCTGGCCCAGCGCCCCGTAGAGAACGTTTTGTAACGCGTTGACGTTCGGCACCAGATTGAAGTGCTGGAAGACAACACCAATCTGGCGGCGCAGCCGGCGCAGGCGGCGCACGCCAGCACCGGTCACCCGTTCGCCGTCGATCCGCACCGAGCCGGAGTCGGGCCGTGTCAGCCCGTTGAGACAGCGGATCAGGGTCGACTTGCCGCTGCCGTTGGCGCCGAGCAGGATCACGCACTCACCGCGCGGGATTTCCAGTTCGATACCACGCAGCACATGCAAATCACCGAACGACTTGTGCACATCATTGATTTGAATGGCAGTCATAACCGACCTCCCAGGCCGATAGCCCGGTACACCCGTTGACCGGGTCGGAAAACGAAAAAGCGAGGAGCGCATTCCTGCGCCCCCCGCGGACTGAGTCACTTGTAGCGACCGGTCTTACAGCTCGATGCCGGCTGCGTCGTAGGCGTCCTTGATCACCTCGTAGTCCTCGGCGGTCAGGCTGAAGCCCATCTCGGAGCCGCGGTTGAGGAACTTCTCCTCGTTGCGATCGGTGCTGATCAGGGCCTGCCAGAGCGCGTCCTGGTTCTCCTTCAGGGTCTCCTGGAGCTGGGTCTTGCACTCGCTGGGGAGATTGGCCCGGATGAGCACGGGATCGCCCGGCAGCTGATCCGACTCGGCGAGGACGCGGTAGTCGCCGTCGGGATCCAGCTCTTCCTGGACTTCGTCGGCATCGTCGTTGCCGCCAGCCATGACATCCACATCACCGTTCGCCACTGCTTGGACGAACGCGTCGCCGGCCATGGTGATGTCGAGATCGTTGATATCGTGCCCGGCGTCAACAAGCATCTTGCTCGGGATGATGTGGCCGCTGGTGGAACCGGTGTCCTTCATGGCGATCTCGGTATCCTCGTCGATGTCTTCGAGGGACTCAAGACCGGTCTCTGCCCGCGCCAGGAAGGTCGAGCCGTAGTACGGACGCTTGATGTCGAACAGGATCTCGACGCCCTCGTCGATTTCCTGCTGGAACAGGACAAACTCCGAGGGACCGGCGAAGACCAGCTCGACCTCGTCATACTGCAGCGCGTTACCCGCCGCCGTACGGTTGCTCAGGCTGTAGAGTTCCAGCTCCAGGCCCGTGTGCTCCTGGAAGGCCTCCTGGAACGGACCGAAGGACTCGTCCAGCTGGCCCATGCCCTCGATGCCGGTGTCGGCCATGCGCATGGGATTCGGGCAGGCATCGCTGAGATCCGTCTGGGCGGCGGCCGGACCAGCGGTGAAGCCGGCCATCAGCGTGCCCACGGCTGCAGCAGTCATAAGAGCGTTCTTGGCGTTGATCATAATCGACCTCGCGATGGGACAGAGCCGGGCCTGACAAAAGCCCGGCTGCGTGAATGAAAGGTTGCTCAGAATTCGTAGATCGCGCCGAGTTCGTAGAGGGAATCGGTTGTATCCGCGTCAGCGCTGCTTGGGGCGTCGAATGCACCGTATTCGCCGTAGACGTAGAGATTGTCCGCGATGAAATAATTGGCGCCGGCGGCGAACTGCGTCTGCGCGTCGCCCTCGTCGGGATCAACTTCCTGGACCGCGCCGTAGAGATCGCCAGCGCCGTAGTCGAATGCCACCGAGGCGCCGTAGTAGTCCGTGTCGGTCTCATCCGAACCGTCGACGGCATAGCGCGCGGACAACCCCAGGCGCTCGGTGACATCCAGCGTGCCGCCCACCCCGTAGGAGGGGTCATGAACCTCATCGCCGTTGACATCCACCGCGGTTCCGAGGTGGATGTCAACGGCGATGAGGTTCATGAC
>JAWOFB010000050.1:0-3206 GCA_046482445.1 Ectothiorhodospiraceae bacterium
TCGCCGACACCGAGTGACCGATCCATTCGTAGCCGTCGCGATAGACGTTCACCCGGGTGCCAAAGGGCACGCTCTCCAGTTCACCCTTGGCGCGCTGGTAGACGATGCTGCGAAACATGCGGTTGATCGGGGCGCCGTCGGTATCGGACTCGACGAAGTACTGGCGCATGAAGGGGCGCAGCGCCTCCATCAGCCAGCGGGCGCGGCCGAACAGCGGGAAATTGCGCCGGATCGAGTGGCGCGTCTGGAGCATATCGTGGAATCCCAGGGCCACCAGCGGCAGCACGACAGCGGCGGCCCAGAGCAGTGGCGGCCATAACCATGGCCCGAGGGCCAGGAGCAGCAGCCCGGTGCCCGCAACCGCCAGAAACCCCATCCGCATCGCTTCCTCCGAAGTCATCGCCATGGCGCGACCGCCCCGCATCCTGGCCTCAGACTAGGGCGAGGGGCCGTAGCTGCCTATACGGGTTTTCACGAGGAGCCGCTTGCGGGGTCGGGTCAGGGAACCGCTGATTGCTCTGTCCACGGGCGGAGCGCAGCCCTTGGCCGCGAGCGCAGCGTGGTGGGACGTGGCGATCCAAAGGGGGGTCCGTGGTGGCGGGATTTGCGGCGGGGGCAGGTCGGGTCACGCCCTGCTGGCTAACCCGATCTGCAGGTTGTGGTGGCGTGTGGGCGCAGCGAACCCGATGGGGAGTTACAGGTCGTCGGAGACGTCGAGGTCGTCGGTGTCGGGCTCTACGGCCTCGAGCTGTTCCATCAGGGCGATGGCGACGCTGAGGAAGTCCGAGTCCGTCACGATACCGCGCAGTTCTCCGTCGCGGGTGACGGGCAGACAGCTCCGCTTGCGCCGGAACATCAGCAGGGCGGCATGACGGACGTTGTTGCGTTCATCCACGGTGTCGGGATCACGCACCATGATCTCCTGCGCCAGGCGCGGGCTGCCGTTGCCGGCGACCAGCACATCGGTCTGGGACACCAGCCCGACCAGGGTGCCGAGGTCGTCCAGCACCGGCAGGTGACGGATCTTGTGGGCGGCCATGACACGCCGGACTTCATCGACGGTCGACTCGGGGCGGACGCTCACGAGGCTCTGCCTCGGCGTCATGATATCTTTGATGTCCAGCATGTTTTCGGGCTTCCATCCAGTGTGGGTCCAATATCGCGCGGGCGCGTCGGGGCGTATTGATATGCCTCACAAGTCCCGCGTCTGACCGCATTCTAATCCGATCCGGCGAAGCGCGCCGGGCGGGATGGAGTGCTGGCTGCAGTCCGGGCGGGGGGCGGTTCTGCCCATCGCGCAGCCGGTCGATTCCGTTCCTGGTTCGACAGGCTCACCACGCACGGAATCTCCCTCCATGCTCAGACAATCCGCCACTCCGTGCCTTGCGGCGCCCGGCCACCCAGCGCCGTTCGTCCTGAGCCTGTCGAAGGACCTTCCCGGATGCCGCCCCAGCCCACCCACCGCCGTTCGTCCTGAGCCGGTCGAAGGACGTTGCCGGATACCTCGAAACGGCACCGTGCTCGTGCCGCCGTGACCTACATCAATGCTTGCGTCACCCCAACGCCCCTACCATGAAGAGGTCGGGTTGCCCTGGGCCGGCCCGTCGCGCTGCAACCGAACCTCAAACCACGGGTGGGCTGATGGGCAATTCGAACGAACTGGCGGTGGGAGCGGCATTGACCGGACGCCGGGAGGGCAGGCTCTGGCCAGCCCGGCTGGACTTCATGCAGAGTGTATCGGGCCTGTTCCTGGCCCTGTTCCTGTGGGTGCACCTGTTCGCCGAGGCCTCGATCCTGCTCGGCAAGGACGCGATGTACCGCGTCACGATGTTCTTCGAGGGCTACTACGTCTTCGGTGAACCCTATCCGATCATCATCACCCTGTTCTCTGCGTTCATTTCCGCAATCGTGATCCTTCACGCGGTGCTGGCCGTGCGCAAGATCCCGGTGACCTACCGCCAGTACCGCGTCTATCGGGACCACCGCAAGGTCCTGCGCCACGAGGACACCAGCCTCTGGTGGGTCCAGGTCTATACGGGCTTCGCCCTGTTCTTCCTCGCCTCCGTGCACCTGTATGGCATGATGTCGCAGCCCGCCAACATCGGCCCCTACGCCTCCGCAGACCGGGTGGTCAGCGAATGGATGTGGCCGCTGTACCTGCTGCTGCTGGTCACCGCCGTGGTCCACGCGGCCGTGGGTTCGTACCGGGTCGGTGTCAAGTGGGGCTGGCTGCCGGCGCGTGACCCGGCGCTGGGCCGCCAGCGCCTGAAATGGCTGATGCGCGGCTTCATCGTCTTCTTCCTGGTGCTCGGCCTGGCCTCCCTCGCCACCTATGTCCGCATCGGCCTTGAGCACCGGGATCACTACGGGGAGCGTTACGTGCCCACCTGGCTGCAGGAATCTCCGCCACAGACGGCCATCCCGGAGGAAGCCCCATGAAGGTGGTGTACACAGACGTACTGGTGATCGGCGGCGGGCTGGCGGGACTGCGCACGGCGGTGGGTGTCCGCCGGCGCGGGCTGGATGTCCTGGTGCTCAGCCTGGTGCCGGCCAAGCGCTCGCACTCGGCCGCCGCGCAGGGGGGCATGCAGGCGAGCCTCGGCAACAGCGCGATGGGCGCGGGCGACAACGAGGACATTCACTTCGAGGACACGGTGCGCGGCAGCGATTGGGGTGCGGACCAGCGCGTGGTGCGCATGTTCGTGAACACCGCCCCCAAGGCGATCCGCGAACTCGCGGCCTGGGGCGTGCCCTGGAGCCGGGTGGCCCGGGGCAGCCGCGAGTCGGTGGTGAACGCCGAGAAGATCACCATCACGGAGGCCGATGAGGCACACGGGCTGATCACCGCCCGCGACTTCGGCGGCACCAAGAAGTGGCGCACCTGCTACACCTCCGACGGCACCGGGCACACCATGCTCTATGCCCTCGGCGACCAGACCATCGCCCACGACATCCCCGTGCTCGAGCGGCAGGAGGCCCTGGCGCTGCTGCACGAGGGCGATCGCTGCCACGGCGCGGTGGTGCGCGACCTGATCACCGGGGAACTCACCGCCTATGTCGCGAAGGCGACCACCATCGCCACCGGCGGCTATGGGCGCATCTACAAGGTCTCGACCAACGCCATCATCTGCGAGGGCACCGGCATTGCGCTGGCCCTGGAGACCGGTGTGGCGACGCTCGGCAACATGGAGGCGGTGCAGTTCCAC
>JAWOFB010000099.1:0-4304 GCA_046482445.1 Ectothiorhodospiraceae bacterium
ATGACAACGAAGCACTCTAGAGCGACTTCCCGCACCCCGAAATAACGTGCTCGAATGACCGGTTACTATGCTCCGACGCAGACCGGACCACCGTGCCAGCGTCTTAAACCCTAACCGGCGCGCTTACCGCCGGGAATGAAGTGCTCGAATGACCGCTTACAGACGGATCGCAATATCCTGCATGTCCCCGAGGGCCTCAGCGGCCCTGAACCGATTGAGTAGCGACACGAGGAGAGAATCATGAGCGAGACCGAGAGACTCGTCGAGCGCTTGCGCTCGGTGGCTGGCGAAGCGAACGTTCTGACGGATCGGGCGTCGACTCGGCCGTTCCGCACCGGTTACCGGTCTGGCAGCGGCGAGGTGGCTGCGGTGGTCCAGCCCGGGACCCTGGTGGAACTCTGGCAAGCGGCCCAGGCGGCCGTTGAAGCCGGTGCCGTGGTGGTTCCTCAGGCCGCCAATACCGGCTTGACCGAGGGGTCCACGCCGAAAGACACTTACGATCGCCCGGCGGTGGCGATCAACGCCATGCGCATCAAGGGACTGCAGTTGCTCGGCGACGCTGAGCAGGCCATTGCTCTGCCCGGGGCCACGCTGTTCGAGCTCACGCAAACGCTGGCACCGTACGGCCGCGAGCCGCATTCGGTGATCGGCTCGACGAGCATCGGCGCGACCGTGGTCGGGGGTGTCTGCAACAACTCAGGCGGCGCACTGTGCCGGCGCGGGCCGGCCTATACGGAACTTGCCGTATACGCGCGGGTGAACGAAAACGGCGAGCTGGAGCTCATTAACGAACTCGGCATCGATCTCGGCGATACGCCGGAAGAGATCCTCACGCGGCTCGAGCGGGGCGACTATCGGGCAGAGGACGTCGACTGGCATGCCGGGAAAGCGAGCGACGATGGCTACCCCGAGATTATCCGGGGGGCCGACGAGCCCGGGGCCGCGCGCTACAACAATGACCCTCGACTCCTTTACGGCGTCTCGGGCAGTGCCGGCAAGGTCATGGTGTTCGCGGTGCGCATGGATACCTTCGAGCAGGAATCGGATGTCCGCACCTACTACATCGGTAGCAACGACACGCAGCAGCTGGCGGAATTCCGCGCCCGCTTCCTCCGCGAAGCGAGCCGCTTGCCGATTACCGCGGAATACCTGCACCGCGAGCTCTTCGATGTTGCCCGGCGGTATGGCAAGGACAGCTTTCTGATCATCAAAAAGCTCGGGACCGCGCGCCTGCCCAAAGCATTCGCCCTGAAAAGCCGTATTGACGGGTTTTTCCGACGGCTCCCGCTGCTTCCCGCACCGATCACCGACCATGTCCTCCAGCGACTTTCGCGCCTGCTCCCCGACCCGCTACCCGAACGGGTCGTGGCATGGCGCGAGCGCTACGAGCACCACCTGATCCTGCGAGTCAACGGCGACATGGCCGAGGAAACCGAGGGGTTTCTCGACGCCTGCTTTCCCGATGCCTGGTTCCGGTGTACGCACGACGAGGCGGAGCGAGCCATGTTGCATCGCTTTGCGGCGGCTGGAGCCGGCGTACGCTATCAGGTGATCCATCATGACGAGGTTGAGGATATCCTTGCCCTCGACATCGCCCTGGCCCGTAACGATCGGGACTGGTTCGAGCAGCTGCCCGAATCCATCACGCGGGATCTGCTGCACCGCCTGTACTACGGGCATTTCTTCTGCAACGTTTTCCATCAGGACTACGTCTTTCGCAAAGGCGCGGATGTGGCCGCGCACAAGGTCAAGATGCTCGAGTTGCTCGATGCCCGCGGAGCCGAGTACCCGGCCGAGCACAACGTCGGTCACCTCTACCCGGCCAAACCGCCGCTTGCGGCGTTTTACCGTCGGCTTGATCCGACGAACAGCTTCAACCCCGGAGTCGGCAAACTGCCGCGGGGGTGGCGCTACGGACAAGGCGAATCGGCCGAGGCCTGACCGAACGCCCCGTCTCTGCATCCGGGCCGAGGTCGAGAACCGGTGCGCGGTTGGTGAGCACGCCGAGCTATTGAACTCCTAACGCAATCCCGCCGCCTTACTCCATTCAAGGTACCGGGATTGGCTAGGAGTCTGTTGGATTTAGGCGGATTCGAGCCAGTAAGTGGGGCAGCGTGGTGATTCTGACGCCCCTTTGAGCTTTATAGTGGGTCTTATGTAACGAGAAGTAGGGTCAAAAAGGCTTGCTGTCCCATTTTCGCAGCCAATTCAGTCTAAATCCGACAGACTGCTAGGGTTCAGGCGTCTCAGCGCGCTGTCTAACAAGGCGCCGTTAGGCCGCAGTCTCACAAATTCGTCCACGCTCCACGCGCTTCACACTCCTCTGAGTTAAACGCAACCCCGTCAGGCTGCCGAGGTGATTCTGAGGCACGCGTCACAGAAACGCCTTCCAGTGCTCATGAGCCCGAGCCTCCTGCCGATAACGGTTCTGAAGTCACTGGATCGTTGCGGGGAACATTCATGGCCCGGGGACAACACTGGCAGGCCCTCCTGTCGCTACTGCTCTGCCTAATACCGACGCTGGCCTTTGCCGAGGTGCGCATTGGCATGGTTGCGCCGTTTTCCGGCGCGGCGGAGACACTAGGTACAAGCATGCGCGCTGGTGTCCAGGCGCATTTCCGTGAGGTGAACGCCACGGGCGGCGTTAACGGGGAGGAGCTTACCCTCGTGACGCGGGATGACGGCTACGAGCCGTCTCGTTCGGCACCGGCCACTAGGGAACTGATCGAGGAGGAAGACATTCTTGCCTCCGTGGGGAATGTGGGTACACCAACGGCCATTGTCACGATCCCCCTGCACAATCGGAATGAGACGCTCCTTTTCGGTGCCTTCACCGGTGCCGGTGTCCTGCGCAAGGACCCGCCGGATCGCTACGTGATCAATTTCAGGGCGTCCTACCACCAGGAGACCGCTGCCATGGTGGACGGGCTGCTGGACGCGGGCATCGAGCCCGAGGAGATCGCCTTCTTCACCCAGAACGACGGCTTCGGCGATGCTGGGCACTCAGGGGCCATGGCCGCCCTGCAGGACCATGACGTGGCCAACCCCGAGAGGCTGGCCCACGGGCGCTACACCCGCGGGACCACCAACATCCATCACGGACTGGCCACCATCCTGGAAGCCGAACGCGAGCCCCGGGCGATCATCATGGTGGGCACGTACGGGCCTATCTCCGAGTTCATCGAGGAAGCCTACTCGGATCTTCCGGACACCATCTTTCTGGCTGTGTCATTCGTCGGTAGCCACGCCCTGCGCGATGCCCTGGACCCGGCGATGGCAGAGAATGTCGTGGTGACGCAGGTGGTGCCGCCCCATGACGCCGACCTGCCCGCGGTGAGCGACTACCGCGAAGCCTTAGCGGCCTACGACGACGAACTCTCGCCAAACTTTATTTCCCTGGAGGGGTATCTCGCCGCGCGCACCTTTGTGAAAGGGCTGCGGGCCGCCGGTGATGATCCCAGCCGCGAAGATGTTATCGACGGCCTACTGTCATTGGGCGAGTTCGACATCGGCGTGGGTGAGACGCTCAGCCTCGGGCCGGACGACCAACAGGCCAGCGACACAATATGGCCCACCCGCATCCAGTACGGGCAGTTTGAGCAACTCGACTGGTCGGACCTGTTCTGAGGACGATGCCCATGCGCCTGCAACTGAGTATTCGCGCTATGCTTTTAGGCCTGTTCGGGGCGGCGATCATCGCCGCCCTCGGGCTGGCCGCGGTAGCCCTGCTGTCCAATGCGCGGCTGGTTACCACGCAGGACTACATCCTGGATGAGGTTATGCCTAGCCAGGTAGCCCGCTCGGAGGTGTCGAATGTCATGGCTGGTTTCGGCGCGCGCCACTCGGAGCTACTCGCCGCCGACTCCAAGGGCGATCTCGACGAGATCACCTCCCTGGAGGAGCTGCAGGCGGCATACCGCCAAGCCAGCGCCGAGTTTGACCAGATGGACGCTGAGGCCCGTCAGCTCGCCGATAGTCTCGACTCCGGCTATCAAGAGCTGGTAGCCGCGGATCGGCGTCTGGAACGGGCGCGCACCCGGTACTTGGAGCGCCTGGAGCAGATCCAGGCACGTGTAGCGACCATGGACGAGAAAATCGGCGAGGTGATGGTGGCCTCGGAGCGCATGGCCGGACGGGCCGTGCTGCGTCGGGTCCGCCAGGAGCGGGAGCTGCGCCAGGAGCTAGAGCGGGTCGGCGGTGACACGCGCGAGCTTGCGCCGGGGCTCATCGAAGCTCTGGTCGAGAAGCGTCTGGACGTGGTCAGCCTGAGCAACGATATCCGTATTGCCGTGGCGCAGTTGGCC
>JAWOFB010000101.1:0-3299 GCA_046482445.1 Ectothiorhodospiraceae bacterium
CGCCGCTGGAGGCCGAGCTGCGCGATGTCGACGGACTGAGCAAGCTCACGTCGACCTCGGCGGAGGGCAGCTCCGTTGTCGTGCTGGAGTTCCGCGAGGGCACGGACATGACCCGTGCCACGCGGTCCTTGACCGATTCCGTGGCGCGGGTCATGTCCGTGCCCTCGCGGAACTCCAGCACGACAACGGAGCTGCCCTCCGCCGAGGTCGACGTGAGCTTGCTCAGTCCGTCGACATCGCGCAGCTCGGCCTCCAGCGGCGTGGTAATCGAGTCGGCCACGTCCTCGGCGGTGGCGCCCCGCCACTCCGTCTCCACGGTGACGATGTCCAGCTCAAAGCTGGGGAAGAACTGGGTATTGAGCTGCTGCAGCGCCCACAGGCCGGCGGCCAGCATGAGCAACATCAACAGGTTGGCCGCCACCGGATCGCGGGCGAACCAACCCAGCCAGGAGCGATCATCGGCACCGCTCATGACTCGGGCGACTCCGTCAGCCGCACGCGCAGCCCGTCCATGGCCTGCGGGATCTGCGTGGCCACCACCCGGTCACCGCCGGCAAGCTCCGGTGCTCGAACCAGGACCCGGCGGCGCCCGTCCTCGCGGCGCACCTCGCCCACCCGCTCGACGGTCACCGAGCGCATGCGGCCGTCGCGCACGGCATAGACGCGGTCGCCGTCGTACAGCGCCTCGAATGGCAGCACCACGGTGTCCGCCACCGGCGGCAAGCGGACCTGCAGACTGGCAAAGCGGTTCAACGCAATGGCCTCGTTGCGTTCCTCAATCCGGAACAAGGCATCGACGCTGGCGTCATCCGACGCCGCCTGGCCGGCAAAACGGTCCAGAGTCACGGACGCCTCGACCCCGTCAATGCGCGCCCGGGCCTCGACACCGCCCTCGTCCGCGGCGCGGCGCAGCGCCGGCAGTGCATGGGACGGGACGCCCGCGCGGATCTCCAGCGCCGCGGTATCGAAAACGGTGACAAGCGGCGTACCCGGGGAAACCCGATCCCCGGGTGCCACCGAGACCTCGGCAATGCGGCCCTGGAACGGGGCCTGCACCCGGGCCCGGCTGCGATCCAGTTCGGCCCGATCGCGCGCCGCCCGGGCCTGATCCAGTTGCGCATCCACCCGCGCCAGGCGGTCTTCGGCCGTGTCCACGACCACCTGCTGCTCGGCCACGGCCAGACGCTGCCGGGTGCGCTCCTGCTGCGCCGACTCCAGCTGGGCGGGGGTGGCGAAGGCATCCCGGGAGAGCGTCTGCAGGCGCTCCACCTCACGCTCGAGCAGCTCAAGCAGCTCGCGCTCGCGCTGGAGCTGCCGGCGGTCCACGGCCATGCGCTGCTCGTCGACACGCCGCTGCGCGGCCAGTTCGTCCACGCGCGCCTGTTGTTCGGCCAGGGCAAACCGCAGCTCGTCGTCCTCCAGAGACACCAGCCGGTCCGCCGCTGCGACACGATCGCCCTCGCGGGCGGAAACCTCGGCCACATCGGCGGTCACCGCCGCCGTCAGTGTCGCTGTGCGCGGCGACTCGACGCGACCCTGCAGGCGCAACACCGGCCGGTGCCGGCCCTTGTCCACGGTGACCGCCGCCACCGGCCAGGCGCGCTCTTCGGCCGGATCGGCGGTGACCTGGGGCCGGGTTGACCAGAGCGCCGCGAACACCGCCGCCCCGATCCCGAGTATCAACCCCACAAGGATCAGGGCCTTCAGGAACCGGCGGGTGGCGCTGGCGTGCGGCTGCCCCTCCGGGGGCGTTTGTGTCATCGGGCTGTTCCCCTGTGACTGCATCACGGTTCAGGCGCGGGCCGGCTGCCGCCAAACGGGCTGCTCGCGCCGGGCAAGACCCCATGGCCGCGCAGCGAGCCCAAGGATCCGCGAGGCGGCGTGCTGCGAAAGAGTCCGACAACGTGTTGGCGGCATCGTGCCACGCGCCGCGACGAATGGTGGCCTGCGATGGCGCGCCCCGCAAGGGAGAGCGTGACCGGCTCCCGCGCCGGCCGAACCAACGGTTATTTGACCGCAGGGTGACGATGAACCAAAGTAAAGGGCGTTCCGAGCAGTGTTCCCGCAAACCAACACCAACCGATGCCGCACCGGGCCAGGGCACTTGCGGTCTGCGCAAGGTCGGGCGGCAGCGCAACCAATGGGGAGTACGTCGTGACTGATCCCAATCAGAATCCGGACGACTACACGAACCCGGTTGTGGAAACGGACTACGAAGTCGGACAGGACAACGTCCGGCCGCTGGGTCTGGAACTCCATAACCCGGTGTTCTTCATAACGGCGCTGGGTACCGTCCTCGCCGTGCTGTTTACCGCCATTTTCCCGGACCCTGCGTTCGAAGTCATGGACGCCACGCGCAAGTGGCTCGAGTCGACCTTCGACTGGGTCTACATGGGGGCGGCGAACATCTTCGTCATCGTTTGCCTGATACTCGGACTCGGCCCGACCGGCCGCATCCGGCTGGGTGGCCCGAGTGCCAAGCCCGAGTTCAGCTATCCGTCGTGGTTCGGCATGCTGTTCGCCGCCGGCATGGGCATCGGCCTCATGTTCTTCGGCGTCCTGGAGCCGTTCTATTACTACTTCAACCCGCCCTTCGGCGTCGAGGCTGAGACCGAACAGGCCCGCAGCATGGCCATTGCCGCCACCATCTTCCACTGGGGCATGCATCCGTGGGCCATCTACGCCACCGTGGCCGGTTGCCTCGCCTTCTTCAGCTTCAACTACGGGCTACCGCTGACCGTTCGCTCGGCGTTCTTCCCCATCTTCGGGGACCGCGTCTGGGGCTGGTTCGGCCACATCATCGACACACTGGCGGTGTTCGCCACCATGTTCGGCCTGACCACGTCCCTGGGCTACGGCGCCCAACAGGCGGCCGCGGGTCTGAGCCATGTCTTCGGGATCTTCCCGGAGGGGCTGTGGACCACGGTGCCGCTCATCGGGGTTGTGACAGCCATGGCACTCATCTCCGTGGTCCTGGGCGTGCAGGCCGGCGTGCGGCGATTGAGCAACCTGAACATGATCCTGTTTGCCCTGCTGGGCGTGTTCGTGCTGTTCGCCGGTTACACCGTCGATATCCTGGTCAAGCGTAAGCAGTTCGCGTTTCCGCAGCAACGCCCGGCCCGCCACGAAGACATCCGTCACGGCCTCGCGGGTGGCCGCATACACGATCTGCGCGTGCGGGTCGTGCGCCGGCTGGAATTCCAGGTGCCCGAGATCGATGGCGATGATATCCGCCTGCTTGCCCGGTTCCAGGGAACCAATGCGATCGCCGAGACCGAGAGCCCGGGCTCCGTTCAGCG
>JAWOFB010000108.1:0-2545 GCA_046482445.1 Ectothiorhodospiraceae bacterium
CAGTACTACGCCAATATCCACCGCGGCGTGCACGATCTCTCTCAGCGGTCGACGACTGCGTTCGAGGCGGTGCGCGCCACGGTGCAGCGGTTCCTCAATGCGCCGTCCGAGGATGAGGTCATCTTCACCCGTGGGTGTACCGAGGGCATCAATCTGGTGGCGAATAGCTTCCTGCGGCCGCGGTTGCAGCCCGGTGACGAGATCCTGATCACCGGCATGGAGCACCACTCCAATATCGTGCCCTGGCAGCTACTTTGCGACGCCACGGGCGCCAAGCTGGTGGTGGTGCCGTTCTCCGACGCGGGTGAGCTGGACCTGGACGACGTCGCATCGCGCATGAACGAGCGCACCAAGATGTTGTCGGTTATCCACGTGTCCAACGCCCTTGGCACCGTGAACCCGGTCTCCGAGATGTGCCGCATGGCGCGGGTGCGCGACATCCCGGTGCTTGTTGACGGCGCCCAGTCTGCTCCGCACATGCCCGTGGACGTGCAGGAACTCGGATGCGATTTCTTCGTGTTCTCCGGCCACAAGACCTACGGGCCCAGCGGCGTCGGCGTGCTCTGGGGCCGGTATGATCTGTTGGCTGCCATGCCGCCCTGGCACGGGGGCGGTGACATGATCAAGACGGTGACCTTCGAGCGCTCGGAGTTCGCCGAACCGCCGCAGCGTTTCGAGGCCGGAACGCCGAATATTGCCGGTGTCATCGGCATGGGCGCGGGCCTGGAATGGCTCATGGACCTGGGTCTGGATCAGGTCGCCGCCCACGAAGCGGATGTCCTGCAGTACGCCCAGGACCAGGTGGCGGCCATGGAGGGCGTGCGCATCATCGGTACGGCCCGGCACAAGGCGGCAGCGTTGTCGTTTGTCATGGACGAGGCGCATCCCCACGACATCGGCACGATTCTGGACAACGATGGTGTGGCCATCCGTTCCGGCCACCACTGCACGCAGCCCGTGATGCAACGCTACGGCATCCCGGCGACAGCACGAGCCTCCTTTGGCGTGTACAACACACGCGCCGATGTGGACCGCCTGGTGGCCTCCATCGACAAGGTGCGGCGCCTGTTTGCCTAATGCATCACCGCGGGCAGGGGGTGACGCGGTATAATCCGCGTCGCTTCGCGCGACGATGGCAGTCATCCGCATGGCCGACGAACTCTTCCGGCTCTATCAGGGTGTGGTCCTGGACCATAACCGGAGCCCGCGCAACTACCGGGTGCTGGACCGGGCCTCGCACCAGGGGCACGGCTACAACCCGCTGTGCGGTGACCGCATCGACCTCATGCTGGAGGTCGTGGACGGGCGCATCGAACACGTGGCCTTCCAGGGTGACAGCTGCGCCATTGCCACGGCATCCGCATCCCTGCTCACGGAGGTCATCAAGGGGCGTCGCGTGAGCGACGCCGCTGAGCTGATTGAGTCTTTCCGCCAGGCCCTGGACGGCGACACGGCGAGTCTCCCGGAGCAACTGGAGCCGCTCCTGGCCGTGCGCTCGTTTCCCTCGCGGATCAAGTGCGCGCAGCTGCCCTGGGCGTCGCTCGAGACAGCTCTCGGCAATGGTGACACCGCCACCACCGACACTCGGTAGAGGTGTGGCGGGGGCGCGCAGTGGCCGAGTCGCGGGCGTGACCGAGGTCTGATACCGTGACCGGCTCGATCCGCATCGATTATGAAGCCGGAAAGGCCGTCCCGGTATGCGTTCCATGTTCATGACAGCCGAGACCCGAATGCGTCAGCGCCAGCGGCGCGGCAACGCGGCGGGGCTCGTGGCCTGCTTGCTGATTCTCGGGTTCGCCTATGCCCTGGAATGGTACGGCGGTATGGAGCCCTGCCCGCTGTGCTTTGTGCAACGCTGGGTATTCATGGCCCTCGGGGCGGTCTTCCTGGTCGGTTTTCTCCACGGCGCCGCCTATTGGGGCCGATTCATCTATGCGGGCTTGGCCCTGGCGGTCGCAGGCGCGGGCATCGGCGTCTCCGGGCGCCACCTTTATCTGCAAAGCCTGCCACCGGACCAGGTACCGGAATGCGGCCCGGGGCTGGAGTACATGCTGGATGCATTCGGTCTCGTGGAGACATTGTCCATGCTGTTCAGCGGTGCGGGTGAGTGTGCCGAGGTGGATGCGATCCTGGGTGTGACGCTTCCCGCCTGGTCCCTGGCCGGCTACGGTCTGCTTGCGATCTGGGCGCTCCTCATGACCCGTACCCCCCGCTAGACGCAGGAGTTCCCCGCTCGCATGGCGCGCAGGCAACGCCGGTCTCCGGCATCGCGCAGTCGTCGCTGGCGTCCCTGGCGTTGGCTCATGGGCACGCTGATCATTCTGGCGGTGGCGAGTGCGGGCTGGGTGCTGTGGCTGGATCACCAGCTCACTAGCCGGTTCCAGGGCGCACTCTGGTCCGAACCCGCCTCCGTGTACGCGCGCCCGCTGGAGCTCTACGCCGGACGCTCCCTGACCCCGGAACAGTTGGTCACCGAACTGGAGGCGGCCGACTACCGGCAGGCATCCGGCGGTCGCCAACCCGGCACCTGGGCGCGCGATGGCGA
>JAWOFB010000289.1:0-3217 GCA_046482445.1 Ectothiorhodospiraceae bacterium
CCCGGGCGAGCGCGTGTTCCAGGCCCAGGTTGCTCATCTGGGTACCGACCACCGGCCCGCGCAAGCGCCCGCTGGCCTGACGAGCCAGGGCGATGATGTAGAGCACCTGGTCACCGTCGATGACCGTGCCGTCCGGCCCGACCATGATGACGCGGTCGCCGTCGCCGTCGAAGGCCAGTCCCGCATCCGCGCCCTCCTGCTGCACGCGCTCGCGCAGGGCCTCGGGCGCGGTGGAGCCACAGTCGACATTGATGTTCAGGCCATCCGGGTGATCGCCCATGGCGACCACCTCGGCACCGAGTTCGCGGAAGACCTGCGGCCCCACGTGGTAGGTCGCCCCGTTGGCACAGTCCACCACCAGCTTGAGCCCGGTCAGCCGCACGTCCCGGCCGATGGTGCTCTTGCAGAACTCGATGTAGCGCCCCGGGGCGTCGTCAAAGCGCGAGACCTTGCCCAGCTCCGCCGAGGCCACCGTCGCCAGCGGCACCTCAAGCTCCGCCTCGATCGCGGCCTCGGTGGCGTCGTCGAGCTTGACCCCGTGTTCCGAGAAAAACTTGATGCCGTTGTCCTCATGGGGATTGTGCGAGGCGCTGATGACAATCCCGGCACCGGCGTGCAACGTACTGGTGAGATAGGCAATCGCCGGCGTGGGCATGGGACCGAGCAACCGGATATCCGTGCCCGCCGCGGACAGGCCCGCTTCCAGCGCCGACTCGAACATGTAGCCGGAAATGCGCGTGTCCTTGCCGATCAGAACCAGGCGGCGTCCGTGACGCGCCAGGACCCGGCCCAGGGCCCAACCCAGTTTGAGCACGAAATCAGCGGTAATGGGGTATTCACCAACGCGCCCCCGAATGCCGTCAGTGCCGAAATACGCTCCCGTCATCGTCGCATCCCGTTGGCAACAACGCCCATTGTCGTACCAAACAGTGTCACGACGCCACGTCCGCGGGCGCGTGTGCCGCGGCGACCACGCGCATGGCGTCCACCGTGGCAGCGACATCATGAACCCGGATGACCGCCGCACCCTGCCACGCGGCGAGTGTGGCGGCCGCCACACTCGCCGCCACGCGCTCCTCCACTGCGCGATCGGTGACCCGCCCGAGCATGGATTTGCGTGACATGCCCACGAGTACCGGCAGGCCGTGCGTCGTGAAGCGCTGGAACTCACTCAGCATGCGGTAATTATGCGTCAACGTCTTGCCGAAGCCGAAACCCGGGTCCAGGACGATACGCTCGCGGGCGATACCCGCGCCCTCGCAGGCGGCGATGCGCTCGGCCAGGAAGGCGTTGACGTCCGCGACCACGTCCTCGTAGACAGGGTTTTTCTGCATGGTCCGGGGTTCGCCCTGCATGTGCATCAGGCACACGGGCAGCCCGGTCGCCGCTGCCGCCGCCAGCGCCCCGTCACCGCGCAGGGCCTGGACATCGTTAATCATGCCGGCGCCGGCGTCGGCCGCCGCCGTCATCACCTCCGGCTTGGTGGTATCCACGGACACGGGCACCGGCAGCTCGGCCACCAGCCGCCGCAACACCGGCAGGACGCGCTCGAGCTCGGTCTCGGTGGTAACCGGCTCGGCCCCTGGGCGAGTGGATTCGCCGCCGATATCGACAATATCCGCGCCTTGCTCGACCAGGTCCCGGGCGTGGGCCAGGGCGGCGTCGGGATCGACGAACCGACCGCCGTCGGAAAACGAGTCGGGCGTGATGTTCACCACGCCCATGACCCGCGGCCGATCCAGTTGCAGGCGGTAGCCACCGCAGTCCAGCTCGGGTGCCGCCATGGACACGGCCCCCGTCAGTGTTCGCCGGCCGGCGAACCGAGCCCGCTGTCGGCGGGGTCCGGTGCACTGCCATCGGTGGCGTCGGCACCGGCACTACCCGAGGAGGAACCACCACCGCGCTCGTCACTCCAGCCACGCGGCGAACCCACCGGGCGATCGTTCATGATGTCGTTGATCTGACCCTTGTCGATGGTCTCGTACTTGATCAACGCACCGGCCATGGTGTGGAGCTTGTCCAGGTTGTCCTCGAGAATCTGCTTGGCCCGCCCGTAGTTGGCATCGATGATGGAGCGGATCTCCTCGTCAATGGCGTGGGCGGTCTCATCGGAGACCTGCTTTTGCTTCTGCATGGCCTGGCCGATGAACACCTCGCCGTCGTCCTCGTTGTAGGCCAGCGGCCCCATGCGCTCGGACAGCCCCCACTTGGTGACCATGTTGCGCGCGATCTGGGTGGCGCGCTCGATGTCGTTGGACGCCCCCGTTGTCACGTGCTCGGCCCCGAAGATGATCTCCTCGGCCAGGCGACCACCGAACAGCGACGTGATCATGCTGTTCAACCGCTGCTTGGAGTAGCTGGTCTGATCCTCGTCCGGGAGGAACATGGTGATGCCCAGCGCCCGGCCGCGCGGGATGATACTGACCTTGTGCACCGGGTCGTGCTCCGGCGAGAGCAGCCCGACGATGGCGTGTCCGGCCTCGTGGTAGGCGGTGAGCTGCTTGGCCTCCTCGGACATGACCATGGACCGGCGCTCGGCACCCATCATGATCTTGTCCTTGGCATGCTCGAAGTCCTCCATGTCGACTTCGCGCTTGTTGGCGCGGGCCGCGAACAGCGCCGCCTCGTTGGCCAGATTGGCCAGATCCGCCCCGGAGAATCCCGGGGTACCCCGGGCCAGGATGAACGGATCCACGTCGCGGGTGAGCGGCAGCTTGCCCATGTGGACCTTGAGAATCTGCTCGCGGCCCCGGACGTCCGGCAGCGGCACCGTTACCTGACGGTCGAACCGCCCCGGCCGCAGGAGCGCGGGGTCGAGGACGTCCGGGCGGTTGGTGGCGGCGATGACGATGACGCCTTCGTTGCCCTCGAAGCCGTCCATCTCCACGAGCAACTGGTTCAGCGTCTGCTCGCGCTCGTCGTGGCCGCCACCCATGCCGGCGCCGCGCTGCCGGCCCACGGCATCGATCTCGTCGATGAAGATGATGCAGGGCGCGTGCTTCTTGGCCTGGGCGAACATGTCGCGCACCCGCGAGGCACCCACGCCCACGAACATCTCCACGAAGTCGGAGCCGGAGATACTGAAGAACGGCACCTTGGCCTCGCCGGCGATGGCCCGGGCGAGCAGCGTCTTACCGGTCCCCGGCGAGCCCACCATGAGCACGCCGCGCGGGATCTGGCCACCGAGGCGCTGGAACTTGGAGGGGTCGCGCAGGAA
>JAWOFB010000024.1:0-6904 GCA_046482445.1 Ectothiorhodospiraceae bacterium
ACCGTCGCGTGCCCGACGGTCACGAACAAACAGAAGGATCGGATCATGGCGACGACAACGATTACGGTTCCCGACATCGGCGACTTCGATGCCGTGGATGTCATCGAGGTGCTGGTGAGCGACGGCGACACGGTGGAGCCGGAGCAGTCGCTCATCACCCTGGAGTCCGACAAGGCCACCATGGAGGTGCCGGCGACCACCGGCGGCACCGTCACTGCGGTGAAGATCAAGGTCGGGGACAAGGTCAAGGAAGGCGACACCATTCTGGAGCTTGAGCCGGCCGCCGGTGGCGGCGGTGAGGCCAGTGGTGGCGAGAGCAAGCAGGCCGAGGCGCCAAAGGAAGAAGCACCGGCCGCCAGTGGCGGCCAGGCCGCCGGGCCCGCGCCGGCGGCGGCCGCCTCGGAAGCGCCGGCGGATGCCGACTGTGACGTGGTGGTCATCGGCGCTGGCCCCGGTGGCTACACCGCTGCCTTCCGGGCCGCTGACCTGGGGCTGAAGACCATGCTGGTGGAGCGCTACGAGACGCTCGGCGGCGTGTGCCTGAACGTCGGCTGCATCCCGTCCAAGGCCCTGCTGCACGTGGGCCACATCATCGACACGGCGGACGAGTTCAAGGAACACGGCATTGTCTTCGGTCAGCCCAAGATCGAGCTGGACAAGCTGCGCGACTGGAAGAACAAGGTCATCGGCAAGCTCACCGGCGGCCTGACGTCCATGGCCAAGCAGCGCCAGGTGGAGACGGTGACGGGGAACGCCGAGTTCACCGGCTCGCACCAGCTCAAGGTCGAGGGCAAGGACGGGAGCCGCACCATTACCTTCCGGCACGCCATCATCGCGGCGGGATCGCGGCCGATGATCCCGCCGGGCATGGACCTGGACGACCCGCGAGTCATGGACTCCACGGACGCGCTCAAGCTCGAGGAGATTCCGGAACGGCTGCTGGTGGTCGGTGGCGGCATCATCGGCCTGGAGATGGCCACGGTGTACAACTCGCTGGGCTCCAACGTCACCGTGGTGGAGCTCATGGACCGGCTCATGGTGGGTGCCGACCGGGACGTGGTACGGCCCTTCGAGAAGCGCATCCGCAAGCAGTATGAAAACATCTTCACCAACTCGAAGGTGACCAACATGGAAGCCCAGAAGAAGGGCATCAAGGTCACCTTCGAGGGCAAGGACACACCGGAGTCGGATACCTTCGACCGGGTCCTGCTGTCCGTGGGCCGTCGTCCCAACGGCGACCTGCTCAACCCCGAGGCCGCCGGCCTGGAGCAGGATCGCGGCTTTATCGCGGCGGACGAGCAGATGCGCACCGCCGTGCCGCACATCTTTGCCATCGGCGACATCATCGGCCAGCCCATGCTCGCCCACAAGGCGACCCACGAGGGCAAGGTGGCAGCGGAAGTCATCGCCGGCCACAAGGCCGCCTTTGACGCCCGGGTCATCCCGTCGGTGGCCTACACGGACCCGGAGGTGGCCTGGGTGGGCCTGACCGAGGAGGAGGCCAAGGAAAAGGGCATCAAGGTCACCAAGGGCAGCCTGCCCTGGGCCGCCAGCGGCCGCGCCCTGGCCATGGGTCGCGAGGAGGGCATGACCAAGCTGCTCTTCGACGAGGAGTCCGGCCAGCTGGTCGGCGGCGCCGTGGTCGGTGTCAGTGCCGGCGACATCATCGGCGAGATCGGCCATGCCATCGAGATGGGCAGCGACGCCGCGGATATCGGCCTGACGGTGCACCCGCACCCGACGCTGAGCGAGACCGTGGGCCTGGCCGCCGAGGTTGCCGAGGGGACGATTACCGACCTCTACATCCCCAAGAAAAAGAAGTAGCCTTCCGGCCGTCTTCCCTCACCGTGCCGGTTTTCCGGTACGGTGGGGGGATTCAGTTCGGCCCCGGAGCGTCGCGGCGCCCCCGGCCCCTGCAAGAGGGCCTGCCCTATGCACCGGCATGCGCGGATCACCGCGACCGCCCATTACCTGCCCGAGCATCGCGTCACCAACGAGGCGCTGCAGGAGCGCTTTGCCGCCCTTGGCAAGCCCGAGATCATCGGCAAATTCGCCGACGGCACCGGCATCCGCCAACGCTGGTACGCGCCCGATGACTGGGCAACCTCGGACCTGGCCCTGCCGGCGGCACAGCAGGCGCTGGAGCGGGCGGGCCGAGCGCCCACCGACGTGGACCTGGTCATCATCGGCACGGACTCCCCGGACTACATCACGCCGAGCACCTCCGTCGTCCTGCAGCACAAACTCGGTGCCCCGCAGGCCGGCACCTTCGACGTGGGTTGCGCCTGCGCGTCGTTTCCCACGGCCCTGGCCAACGCTGCCGGTTTGCTGGCCACCAACCCCCACCTGCGCACCATCCTGGTGATCGGTGTCTACATGATGCGCAAACTCGCCGATCCGGAGGACCCGACGGTGTTCTTCTACGGGGACGGTGCCGGTGCCGCGGTCATCGAGCCCGCCGAACAGCCGGGCTTTCTCGGCGCGAGCTTCCGCGCCGATGGCGGCTATGCGGACTGTTGGGGCATTTACGCCGGCGGCACGGCCGAGCCGGCGAGCGTGGACGCCGTCGAGGGCGGCCGCACCCGCGTGCGCATGGTCAAGCGCTACCCGCCGGAGATTAACGATGAGGGCTGGCCCATCCTGTTCCGCCAGCTTGCCGAGCGGTGCGATTTCACCGTGGCCGACGTCGACCAGGTGATCTTTACCCAGGTCAATCGCCACACGGTGGAAGGCGCCGCCGACGCCATTGGCCTGCCCCGGGAGCGGGCCCCGACCATCATGGGCGAGTGCGGTTACACCGGTTCCGCGTGCGTCCCCATGGCGTTGTCCATGAGCCTGGAACAGGGCCGCATCGGTCCCGGCGACCTGGTGGTCATGATCGGCTCATGGGGTCGGGTACAACCAGGCCGGTGTCGCTGTCCGCTTGTAACGCCTTCCCTGCGGGTCCAGCCAATCCGGTGCAAACTAGCCTTTCGCCGGCGTCTTGCGCCCGCGCCGCTCACGGCTCTGGCTTCTCTCCCCCGACTTGGCGCGCGTGGTTGGCTTGGTTTTGCCCGCCTGGCTGCGCCCACCGCCACTGCCGCTGCCAGCCCCCGTCGCTGCCCGCAGCGGGATGGCGCGTAGATGGTCCTTGTCGCAACGCGTGAGCAGCGTCTTGGCCTCGACATGCGCGGCGGCGATCCACACGCTCTGGTCGCCCTGCCATGCACCCGACTCCGCCTGCTCCACGAAATGCGCCACCAGGCGGCTGGTGAGCTCGGGCACTTCCAGGGTGAATGCGTGACAGACATGGGGGACGAGCACCAGGCGCGAACCCGTGATCCCGCGGCGCATGGTGTCGTGCAAGTGCCGGGGCGTGAGGCAGTCGTACTCTGCGTTCAGGATCATGGTCGGACACTGAATGCGCTCCAGTTCCGGGGTAATGGACTGGAAATCCCGCAGCGACTCCATGAGATTCTGGATGCCGTAGAGCTCATTGGTGGAAGCGCCGACGCGCTTGATGATCTGCATGAGTTCGCGATTGGCGCTGATGTACGCGTTGCTGAAGTTCAGCGGCATCAGCAGGTCCAGGTAAAACTCGAAGCCGATCCCCACCAGCCCGTTGTAGAGATTCATGGCGTGGCACTCGAGCTGGGCATCCAGCTCCGAGAAGGTGCTTACCGGCAGCAGTCCGCCGATGCGCTCCGGATGGAGCATGGCGTAGCGCAGGGCCACCACCCCGCCGAAGGAAATCCCCAGGACATAGGGCCGTTCGATCCCCAGATGCGCATGGAGCGCCGCAAGCATGCGGGCATGGTCGTCGAAATCCGCCCCCAGCACCGGCTTGGCCGATGCGCCCTGACCCAGCATGTCGTAGGTGAGCACCTGGCAGCCTCGCCGGGGTAGTGCCTCGAAATACGGTGCCCAGTGATTGGTCCGCATGGACAACCCGTTGATGATGGTGACCACCGGGTCGCCGTCACGGCCGTGGAGTTCGTAGTAGAGGGCATCGCCGTCGTGGTCGAAGACAGGCATCAGGTTTCTTCCTGCTCCAGGTGGGCCCCGGGTTCCTGACCCAGCGTCGTGAGGAAATAGGCGAACGAGCCCTCCACCCGCTCGCGCTGGCGCTCGACAATACGCTCGCGCGTGGCGCGCTCCAGTCCGGCGTCCACCTGCTTGAGCAGCCGGATCTGGGTCTGAATCTGGCGCCCGTTTTCCTCCTCGATGGCCTTGAGCGCGCTGAGAAACGGGTGCGCTTCCAGATCCATGGCCGTGGGCAGCAACGGCAGGAAACGAATCACCGACATGAAGGCGTGGCTCAGCGCCAGGTAACTATAGAAGCGCTCATCGATCTCGAAAAAGCCCGGCAAGTAGCGCGCGCCTTCCGTGCGACTCCACAAGTCCATGCTCATGCTCGCCGCTTCCATGTAGATCAACGGCTGCGACGACCAGTCCGTGGCGCGGCCCACCAGCGTCGATAGCTCCATCTCGCGATAGTACTGACCATGCAGGAACCGGTACGGCACCCAGTCCACGGGCTGCCACTCGAGCTTGGCGAGAACTGCGGCATTAAGCCCTTTGACCGCCTGGAGATACATGGTGATGCGGGTCTGGTCCTCGGCCCCAGGGGGCCCGGCGCGGAAGAAATCGCGCACCTGTTTCTGGAGTGCTTCGAGGGATTCGGTCATGGAACTGCCCCGGCTTACTTGCGCTGCAGTCTAACAGCTAGGCTGGCGCGGTTGGCGGCCAGGACCCCGTGCACTGGCGCTGTGCGCACCGTATGCTTGTCTGGAGGCGACCGAGGAGAGCAACGCCATGGCAACCCAAGCCGAACAGCGCAAGAGTGAGCTCCTGGAAGCGGTCGATGAACGCATCCGGGAGCGCTGTCCCGCTGCCGAAAGCGAACTCATCCGAGCCTTTTCCGGGCGCTACTTTGCGCGCGTCGCCGCCGACGACCTGACCGAGCGCAAGGCGGCCGATCTCTACGGCACGGTGCTCTCCCACTGGCACCTGGCGCGCCGGCGGCGGCCGGGCCAGCACCGGGTCCATGTCTTCAACCCGGACACCGAGCAGCACGGCTGGGAATCCACTCATACCATTATCCAGATCCTCTGCGAGGATCGCCCGTTCCTGGTGGATTCGGTGGCCATGGCCCTCAACCGCCACGGCCTGACCATTCACCTGATTAACCACCCCATCATGTGCCTGCAGCGCGACGATCAGGGGCACGTGCAAGCGGTTGGTGACCAGGGGGATCCGGAAGCATGCATGCACTTCGAGGTGGATCGTCAGTCGGACCCGGAGCGGCTCACCGCCCTGGAGACCGAGGTTTGCGACGTGCTCAGCACCGTGGACCAGGTGGTTGCCGACTGGCACCCCATGCACGCACGCATGGACCAGGCGCGCCAGGAACTTGTCGAGCGTGCTCCCGCCAGTGCCGAGCGCGACGAAACCCTCGCCTTTCTGGAGTGGCTTACGGCCGACCACTTCACCTTCCTGGGCTACCGCTGCTACGACCTGGAAACCCGCGACCGCGAGGAAGTGCTGACCCCGGTGCCGGACTCAGGCCTCGGGATCCTGGAGCGCGCCGGCAGCCAGGGCCCGTCGGACAGCTTCCGCGCCCTGCCCGAGGCGGTGCGCGCGCTGGTGCACAACGACGACCTGCTGGTGCTCACCAAGTCCACTCATCGCGCCACCGTGCATCGGCCCGGCTATCTGGACTACGTGGGCGTCAAGCGCCTGGACGATCAGGGCCGGGTGATCGGTGAGCACCGCTTCCTGGGTCTGTATACATCGGCGGCCTACAACCGCAACCCGCGGACAATCCCGCTCCTGCGACGCAAGATCGACCATGTGCTCGAGCGCGCCCAGCTGCCGCATCCCGGTCACGCCAGCAAGGCACTCATCAACGTCCTGGAGACCTATCCACGCGACGAACTCTTCCAGATCCATCCGGATACGCTCTACGACATCGCCATGGGCATCCTTCAGCTGCAGGAACGCCAGCGGGTGCGACTGTTCGTGCGTGAGGACACCTATCGGCGGTTCGTCTCGTGCCTGGTCTTCGTCCCGCGGGACCGTTACAACACCACCGTGCGCCAGCGCATGCAGCGGGTCCTGGAGAATGCGTTCGACACCGCGCACTGCGAGTTCACCGTCAATCTCTCGGAGTCGGTGCTGGCACGCATCCACTTCATCCTCTACGTCCAGCCCGGCGCGGCACTGGACCAGGATCACGCCGATCTCGAGCAGCGTCTGGCCCGGACCATCCGGGCCTGGAGCGATGACCTCCACGACGCGCTCCGGGACTACTGCGGCGAGGCCCGCGGCAACAGCCTGTTCGAGCGCTACGGCGATAGCTTCGGCGCCGCCTACCGGGAGGACACGTCCGCCCGGGCGGCCGCCCACGATATCGAACGGCTGGAGCAGCTGGGGCCCGAACGCACCCTGAACATCGTCCTCTACCGCCCCCTGGAGGCCGCAGAAGACACCGTCCGCATGCGGCTGTATCACCGTGGCGGCAGCATCACCCTCTCCGATGCCTTGCCCGTCCTCGAGCACATGGGGGTGCGCGTGCTCGACGAGCGGCCCTACCGGGTTCAGCGCGGCGGCCGGGAGCCGGTGGAGGCCTGGATCCACGATTTCGGGCTTGAATACCCCGGCGGCGAGGTGGACGCGGAGCAGCTGCGCAACAAATTCGAGGATGCCTTCGCGGCCGTATGGTTCGGCGACGCGGACAACGACGGCTTCAACCACCTGGTGCTAGCGGCGCGCCTGACCTGGGACGAGATCATCATCCTGCGCGCCTACAGCCGCTACCTGCGCCAGGCCGGAACCCCCTACAGTCAGGCCTACATGGAAGAGACCCTGGCCCGGAATCCGCGCATTACACGCCTGCTTGTGCGGCTGTTCCACAACCGCTTCG
>JAWOFB010000061.1:0-2694 GCA_046482445.1 Ectothiorhodospiraceae bacterium
GCCTGCTGTCCGTAGGGACGGCAGCCCGGGACATCGCCGTCACCGCCATCGATGAGCACGGGGTTTCCCAGTAGATAGGAGCGGCGCCCTCGCCACGACTCGACCGGCCCAGGCACCAACGCCCTGGAAGGTCGAGTCGTGGGGAGGGCGCCGCTCCTATCTACTGGGAAACCCCGTGCTCATCGATGGCGGTGAGGGCGATGTCCCGGGCTGCCGTCCCTACGGACAGCAGGCTGTCCTGCGCCACGTTGCCGGTGGTGCGGGCCAGGACTTCGTTTGCCTCGGTCAGGCGCTGGGCGTCGTCGGCGATCTGCTCGCCCAGGGCGCGTGCCGTGTTCGCCTGATGCCGGAGCTCGTCAGGCAGCGCATCGGAACTGGTTGCTCGCTGCGTGGTGTTCCGCAGTTCCGCTAGCACAAGCCGGGTGCAGGCCTCGGCCGAACGGATCTGGATGGCGTTTACCGCGCGCCAGTGCTCCAGCCAGATCGTCGCGAGGACGCGACCGGGGCCGCAAATCAATGTGTCGAGTCGCTGGATCGATTCCGCCGTCATGAATCACGGTCTCCTTGTGTTGGCAGTGCGATCATCAAGAATTTTGCGGTGCACCATAGCAGGCCTCGGTGGGCCCGGCAATCGACGGGCTGGGTCATCCGGTCCGCCGGGACCTGGCTTCCCCGACCGAAAGGTGAGTATCCTGCGCCCTCGATGACCGCCGCGGCGTCACGCCGGTGACGCGAACAGGGATCCGGGTACAGCATGAGTGACAACGAAACCCCCGCCAGCAACCAGGACTTCGAGTCCCGGCCGTTACACGAGTTCACCGAGAAGGCGTACCTGGATTACTCCATGTACGTCATTCTCGACCGGGCCCTGCCGCACGTGGGGGACGGGCTCAAACCGGTGCACCGGCGCATCATCTACGCCATGTCGGAGCTGGGCCTGTCGGCGCTGGCCAAGTACAAGAAATCGGCCCGCACGGTGGGCGACGTCCTGGGCAAGTATCACCCCCACGGCGACGCCGCCTGTTACGAGGCCATGGTGCTCATGGCGCAACCGTTTTCCTACCGCTATCCGCTGGTGGACGGGCAGGGCAACTGGGGTTCGCCCGACGACCCCAAGTCGTTCGCCGCCATGCGCTACACCGAGTCGCGGCTGGCCCGGTACGCCGAGGTATTGCTCGCCGAGCTGGAGCAGGGGACCGTGGAATGGGTGCCGAATTTCGACGGCACCATGGAAGAGCCCTCGCTGCTGCCGGCGCGGCTGCCAAACGTGCTGCTCAACGGCGGCACGGGGATCGCCGTCGGCATGGCCACCGATATCCCGCCGCACAATCTGCGCGAGGTGGCCAGCGCCTGCATCCACCTGCTGGATGCGCCGGACGCCACGACCACCGAACTGTGTGAGCACATCCAGGGGCCGGACTTCCCCACCGAGGCGGAGATCATCACGCCGCGCGAGGAGATCCGCCGCGTCTACGAGAAAGGCCACGGCAGTGTCCGGATCCGCGCCCGCTACCAGGTGGAAGAGGGCGACATCGTGATCACGGCGCTGCCGTTCCAGGTCTCCGGCAGCAAGGTCCTCGAGCAGATCGCCCAGCAGATGCATGCGCGCAAACTGCCCATGGTCGAGGACCTGCGCGACGAGTCCGATCACGAGAACCCCACCCGCCTGGTAGTGGTGCCGCGTTCGCGCCGCGTGGACACCGACGAGGTGATGCGCCACCTGTTCGCCACCACGGATCTGGAGAAGAACGTCCGGGTGAATCTCAACGTCATCGGCCTGGACGGGCGCCCGCAGGTGCGGGATCTCAAGAGCCTGCTGGCCGAGTGGCTGGAGTTCCGCGTCAGCACCGTGCGACGGCGGCTGCAATGGCGGCTGGACAAAGTCGAGCGGCGCCTGCACATCCTCGAGGGCTTACTCACCGCCTATCTCAATATCGATGCGGTGATCGCCATCATCCGCGAGGAGGACGAGCCCAAGCCGGTGCTCATGGAGCGCTTCGGGCTCAGCGAGCGCCAGGCGGAGGCCATCCTGGAGTTGCGCCTGCGCCACCTGGCCAAGCTCGAGGAGATCCGCATCCGCGGTGAGCAGGACGACCTCCAGACCGAACGCGATGAGCTCCAGGGGATTCTCGGCTCCGAAGAGCGCCTGCGCGCGCAGGTCAGCCAGGAGCTCAGCAACGATGCCGAGACCTACGGTGACGAGCGCCGTTCGCCGCTGGTGGCCCGGGGCGCGGCGCGGCCGCTGGACGAGACCGCCCTGGTGCCCAGTGAGCCGGTGACCATTGTGCTCTCGGACAAGGGCTGGGTCCGGGCCGCCAAGGGCCACGACATGGACCCGACCACCCTGAACTACAAGGCCGGTGACGGCTATCGCGCCCATGCCCGGGGGCGCAGCAATCGCCCGGCCCTGTTCCTGGATTCCTCGGGCCGGTCCTATGCGGTGCCGGCCCACAGCCTGCCCTCGGCGCGCAGCCAGGGTGAGCCGCTCACGGGACGCCTGAATCCGCCCGACGGGGCCCGGTTCGAGCAGGTGGTCGCCGGTGACGACACGGACCGGTTGGTGCTGGCTTCGGATGCCGGGTTCGGGTTCGTGACCAGCGTGGGTGATCTTTACGCCAAGACGCGCTCGGGCAAGGCCGTGCTGACAGTGCCGGCGGGCGCCGGCCTACTGCCGCCGGCCATGCTGGCGGATCC
>JAWOFB010000081.1:0-6208 GCA_046482445.1 Ectothiorhodospiraceae bacterium
GCTGAGACCGCATTTGCATCGAGATACGATGATCGTCGCTTTCCTATTCGGACTGGAGAATGGGTGCCGCTGGTGGCGCGGCGAAGGAGTAGGTTTGAGCATCGATGTCCCGATACTTCCCCCACAACTCTTGGTGGAATGCGGGTATGCCCTGGATCGGCCCAACATCCAAATACCGTTCTACGTATTCAAAAAAGGGCGGCCAATTCCAAGCGTCGTAGCCTCCGTCCATTAGCCGGGCGGCAAGTGCGATGCCAACGAACTGACTGCCTACATATCTGTAAGCGCTGCCCCACCTTCGATCTCCCCATTCGCGATCCCGTTGCCAATATCGAATCGCCCACTCAGCGTTCCCAACGTCTTCCGGCAGATACACTCGCTCTTCCTCCCAAGTTGCGTGACTCGGGAATTCTTCTTCAGTCGGACGACCCACATCACTCTCCGCAACGATGAACGTCTGCCCATCTTCTTGAAAGAGATTAGCGCCTCCCGTTTCCCGATTTACATGGTGGAGAATGCTGGAGTCATTTAAGGCCAGGCCAGCCAGCAACGTCGGCACTTTTCGCCCATGGTGCCAGCCCCCGTCAGCATGCCAATTCCCGCCGGCCAAGATCTTTCCGTAATTGTCGATACCGTATTGAACCAGCCCGACAAACAGATCACGTTTCTCCTCGTTCGAAAAGTCAAGATGCAGCGCGAGGGCCATTGTGGATGTCAGGTTTGCAAGTTCGCGCCCATACCCGGGACGATAATTAGCCATCACGTAAGCTCGTTGCCAGTTAGTCCCCTGCTCATTCCAGAATTTAAGCGCGTTTTCGGCAAGGCTGTCTGTGTCAGGCGTGGACTCCACCCTTGGGAGTGACTGAAGCACCCCGTAGTTGAGTTGTGATTCGTTCCAGTACGACGTCTTGTCGTCGATATACGGGGGCGGCCTAAAAGCTCCGGTTGACGGCACGTGGTCGACGACGGTGAGGATCGCCAACATCGCGATGGGCATCGTCGGGGAATCCGGAGCGGGGTCGGATATCGCGGAAACAATAGAGCCTGTTGCGACTGCCAGAGGACCGGAAACACTGGGCGCAACATTGAGATCCGACACGTAGGCCATCCGGTTACTGGTGTTGCTGTCGTACCCTTGCCTTCCGGAATTTGGCGGATTGAGCTGGCTTCCATGCATCACCCGTCCGTTAAAATCCCCTGACTCCGGCGTAATCTTCGTAATCGTCACCGGCCCCAGCACCCACCAATCCCCGTTCGCATACCGCCCCACCGGATACTCCTGATCGAAGTACCAGGTAATGCCGTGCTGACTCACCGACGCCGCCATCTCCTGCGCGGCGTCTGAACCACTGCTACCGCAGGATACGAGCATGGCCAGTGCCGCGATCAGCAGCCCCGCCGCCCGCGCTGTCCGTGAATCGCCTTGATGTTTCTGCATCATGATCTACTCCCCGCCGGCTTCGGCATCTACTGAATCGCGGCGCCGTCCGGCTTGGCATGTCGCCGTCGTGCGCGGCGCGTTTTCTCCGGGATGGCCGTCTGCTCCACGGCTACCGCAGGACTCGTGACACTGCCCGAGCCTCCTGCCTGCGCCTGACCCGCCCTCAGCCGGGCGCCGCCTCTCCCTGACCGGCGGAAAACGCCGGGTCCCCGTCAGATCACGCCACCGGCGCCCGATGCCCGCTGCGGGCGGTCATTTCGCTCCCGCGTGATAGCCGTAATTGCCGTAGCCGTAATAGTCATGACCGCCCTTCTTGCGGGCCTTGTTGAGCACCAGCCCCACCGGTTTCGACGTGTCCAGAAGCCCCAGCGCATCGCGTACGCTGGCCTGCACGGTGCGCTCGGCTTCCACGACGAACACGATCTGGCCCATCAACCCGGACAGCACCACGGCCTCGCTGGTCGCCAGCAGGGGCGGTGCGTCAAAGATCACCACGCGGTCGTGGTAGCGCGTCGCAAGCTCCTGGGTGAGCCCCCGCATCGCCGCGCTCGCCACCAGCTCGTTGGCGTGGGCGTGGTACCGGCCCATGGGAATCACGCGCAGCTTGGGCACGTTCGTGCGCAGCATCACGTCGCCCGCGTCCAGCGACGGTTCGGTGAGGAGATCGATCAGGCCGGGCCCCATCGGGATCTTGAGCAGCTCGTGCACGTGGGCGCGGCCGACGTCGGCATCGACCAACAGCACGGTCTTGTCCATCTCCATCGCAATGGCCATGGCCAGGTTGACCGCGGTGTAGGTCTTCCCCTCCCCCGGGATGGCGCTCGTCACCATGATCAGGTTGCCCTGCTCCACCACGGCGGCACCGCGCCCGAAGGCATTCTCGAGCAGTGGGCGCTTGATAATCCGGAATTCCTCGGCGACCCGGGTGCGCTCGCCATCGGGCGTGAGGTAGCCCTGGGCGCGCAGGCCGGCGATATCGATGTCGACGGCCTTCCCCGGGGGTTCGCCGGGGGCGGCCTCCGCGCCACCGCGCTGCGGCGGAAAACCCGCGGGCCCGGCCACCGACCCGGGCGGCCCGGATTGGCGCAGGCGATCGTTCGCCTTCTCGATCAGGCTGGCCGGACGGTCGTCGTGCGTGCTCATCAGAACGCCTCCTGGATCAGCGCCAGGTCGAAGCCGCCGGCGACCACCAACGCGAACACGAGCAGCAGCGCGGCGGTGATCGTGATGAACGCGCCGATTTCCACGCGGTCGCGGAACCGGCGCGGAGCGTTGCGGGACAACGATACCGCGCCGAGCACGGGGAAGCCGGTCGCCGCGCCCAGGACACGGCGGTCGTAGAACATCGGGCGCAACTGCGAGAGCAGAAAGGCCACGCCGCCGCCGCCCAGGAACCCGAGGAAGAGCACACCGGTCGAGAGCAGCAGGCGGTCCGGGCCGGACGGCCGCACGGGCACCCGGGCCGGTTCGATGACCCGGAACTGCACCCGGTCACCCTGATCCTCGAGGCTCCGGGACATCGCCGCCTGTTCGCGCCGCTGCAGCAGTTCGGAGAACTGCCGCTGGTTCACGTTGTAGTCGCGGTCCAGCCGTTTGAGCTCGGCCTCGATCTGCGGGACCGTGTCCACCAGCCCCTGCAGTTCGGCGATGCGTCGGCGGTGTTCGGCGGCCCGGACCTCCAGCGAGGATACCTCCACCTGCACCTGCGAGAGCGACATGCGCATCTGCTGGTAGACGGGATTTTCCTCGAGGACCGCGGCATCGTTGCGCAGGCCCTCGGCGAACATCGCCAGGGCCTCGCTGCGCTGCTGCTCCAGATCCTCCAGCGTGCGGCGGAGCGACGCGACGTCGGGATGGCGGTCGGTGAACCGGAGCAGGAGATCATCCAGACGGGTCTGGATGTTTTCGATGCGAGTGTCCAGCGTCGGGGTCAGCGAAAGCGACGAGCCCGAGGCCAGGTCTCCGCTGGCCAGTTGCCGCTGGATTTCGTCGCGCCGATTCACCGCCTCGCTCAGCTCGAGCTCCGTTTGCCGCAGCTCTTCCTGGGCACGCTGCAGGCGCTGGTAGTAGTCGCCCCGGTCGCCCGGCAGGAGACCGGCGTTCTGCCGGCGGAAATCCGCGAGCCGCTGCTCGGCCTGCTCCAGGCGCTGCTCGTAATCGCGGATCTGCTGGTCGAGAAAGCGCTGGGCGGCATCGCGGTCGACGCGGGTATCGCCGAGGAACCCCTCGACGAACTGGTTCAGCAGGGACTGCACGACCGCGTAGGACTGGCGCGGTTCGTTCGACACATAGGATATGCGGTACAGGTTGTTCTGCCGACCGAGACTCCGGATATTCACGTTGCCGCGCAGGCGCTCGATGACGTCGTTCATCTGTGCCTCGGTGGTCGCGCGCAGGTGCAGGTCGGTCTCGCGGGCCACCGTTTCCAGCGTGGGCCGCGTGAGCAGGGTCCGGGTCATCATGTCCACCCGCTGCTGCACGTTGGGCTCCACCGCGAGGCCGCTCATCAGCGGGCGCAGCACGGACTCGGTGTCCACGTGCACCTGCGCCGAGGCCTCGTACTCGTCCGGCATCTGGCTGACGTGGATCCAGCCCGCCACGGCCACCACCCACGCGACCACGAGCGCCCCCCAGCGGTAACGCCAGATACCGCGCAGATAGCCAAGGACCTGGGCAACGATTTCATCCATTCAGGCGATGCTTTCTCATGGTCACGGATTGGCGGTCAGGGCAGGGGCCGGGCTTGGGACGCCGTGCCCTTTGCCTGCCTGACCCTTCACAATACCAGACATAACCGCGCGCTGTTACTCGTTTTCCTCGATGAGACGCTGAAAATGACGCGCGGACCCGGGTTCCCGCGCCGCTGCCAGGAGTCTTGTCCGTTATCGGCACCGCCGGGCGCCCCTTGAGCCGCCGGCTTGACGCGAACACCCCCCGCCCCGAGACTGCCCGCACGTCCCCCCGAGGCGCGCACGCCGGGACCCATCAACGCCATGTACGAAGTCTTTTATGGCCTGAACGCGGATCCGTTCCGCCTCAGCGTCGAGCCCCGATTCTGCTTCCCGCACCGGAGCTACGCGCGGGCGAAGGCGTATGTGGAATACGCGCTGCACCGGGCCGAGGGCTTCGTGATGATCACGGGCAGCCCCGGCACCGGCAAGACGACGCTGGTCAACGATCTGCTGGAGCACCTGCCCCGGCGGCAGGTGGTGACCGCGACCCTCGTGAGCACGCAGCTCGAGGCCGACGACCTGCTGCGCATGACCGCCCACGGCTTCGGGCTGGAATCCCAGCAGCCCCGCAAGTCACAGGTGCTGCAACGGCTGATGGAATTCCTCGCGCAACTGCACCAGCAGGGCATGCGCACGCTGCTGATCATCGACGAGGCCCAGGACCTGGCCCCGGCCGCGCTCGAGGAACTGCGCCTGCTCACCAACCTGCAGCGCGAGGGGCAGCCGCTGCTGCAGATCGTGCTACTGGGGCAGGAACCGCTGGCCGATCTGCTGCACCGTCCGGAACTGGAACAGGTGCACCAGCGCCTGATCGCCGCGTGGCAACTGCAGCCCCTGGATCTCGCGGAGACCATCGACTACGTCCGCTACCGTCTCGAGCAAACGGGCTGGCGCGGCGATCCCGCCTTCGAGCCGGGCGTGCTGAGCCAGGTGCACGCCTTCAGCGCGGGCATCCCGCGCCGGATCAACCTGATCTGCAGCCGGTTGCTGCTGCACGGGGCGATTTCCGAACGGCACACGCTGACGGCTGACGATGCCGCAACGCTGATCGACGAATTGCGACAGGAGCGCCTGGGGGGGTACGCGCGGGGGGCGGCTGGCGAGCCCCTGGAGGCCCTCGTTCCGTCGGGAGCGCCGCGGCCTTTTCAGATCCCGTCGCCGCCGCCAGCCGAAGACCCGGACACGGGCGATCACGGGCTGCGGGGTCCCGTTGCGCCGCCCGACACGCCTGCCGCCGCGCCGCCGGCCGGGGCCACCGCTGAAGACGGGCCGGCCCCGAAGCCGGGGTCGGCGCCCCAGGACCCGGAACCGCCAGCGGACGGGGCGCCGGAACCCGCTGCGCGAGCGGATCAAAAGGCACCGCCGATCGCCCGCGAACCCGACGACGGGGCGCCGCGCCGAGGTGCGGAGATCCCCGCGGCTGCGGATGCCAGCCCGCCGGCGAAGCCAAAGCGGCACGGCCCGTACCGGCGGGTCGGCCCCCGGGGCGCCCCGGCGGGCGACCGTCCCGCGCAGCCGGTCCCCCGCCGCACCCGCCGCATCGGCTGGATCAAGGCGCTGCTCCTGCTCGGCGCCCTGTTCCTCGTCGCGCTGGCCCTGGCCTCCCCCGCCTGGCAGGCGTCGGTCCTCGAGATGCTGGATCCGCTCCGCGAGCGCTTCGAATAGCGCTGCCCCGGTTTCCGGCCCCGGTTTCTGGCGGCTTCTGCAGCCGGCGTCACTTGACGCTGTCCGCGGCCGGCTCCGATACTCGGGTATGAAGAATTGGGCCGCGATGACGGGCTGCCCAGCAACCGGTGACAGATCATGGTTCGGATGAAGATCGTACTGCTGCAGCCTGCAGCGCTCCTGGTGTCGGTCCTTCTGGTGGACGGCTGTGGGCAGGTGAGCCTCTCCGAGGACGAGCGGTTCGAGCGCGCCCAGCAACACGAGGAGGCGGGCGACCTGCGGGCCGCGAGTATCGAGCTGCGAAACCTCCTGCAGCAGAATCCGAACCACGCCGAGGGCCGAATGGCGCTGGGCACGGTCTCCCTCGCGC
>JAWOFB010000121.1:0-3033 GCA_046482445.1 Ectothiorhodospiraceae bacterium
GACCGTCCCGCGCGACAGGTCCGAGTACTCCTGCAAGTACCCGAGGAAGGCATAGCGCAGGATGCCGTCGTCAATTGGGCAGTACAGATAAGCAATGGGCTGCCCATCCACGAACAGCAGGTAGCCCCGCACCCGCCCCTCGCGAGCGCGTTCCAACAGCTGCTTGACGAATCCCTTGCCGCCCGGCAGACCGGCGTCCAGCAATCGCTCCTGGTAGGTGCGGGCCGAGACCTCGCGGGCCAGGCGGTGAAACTCCTGGATCCCCTCCGGCGTATCGTATTGCCGCCAGTCCACGGTGCCATCGGAGGCCTCCGCCAGCTTGCGAACCTTGCGGCGCATGCTCGACCTCGACTTCGAGGAGAAACGCGACTGATAGGCCTCCCACCCGGTAGTCAGGTCAATGAAGTGGCGCTGGTACTGCCGGGGCACGAAGCGCAACCGCCCCCGAAACCGCGAGACACGAGGCAGAGGCGCCTCCACCGGCATGGAGCGGATCAGGCAGTCCTCGTCCGGTGCGGCCGCCAACACTTGCTCCGCATGCTCCGGCCGGATGTGCGTAAACGGGAGCTGCAGCACCTGCATCGTGCGCACCGGCTCCGCCAGTGTGCGATACCCGAAGCGGAAGGGCAGATACACCGTCTGCCGCGCCAGCGGCAATGCCGGGGGCTCAGCAGGTGCGGCAACGGCGCCGTTCACACCAGGATCTCCACCGGTTCCGGATGACTCAGGAAGCGCGTCGGGCTGGCGGTATAGCCGTAGGCACCCGACTGGAAGACCACGACCAGATCCCCCACGTCGGCGCGGGCCAGCTCCATCTGCTGGGCGAGCACGTCCAGTGGCGTGCACAGCGGGCCCACCACATTCACGACCTCGCGTTCGGTGCCTTGCACGCGATTGCCCACCACCACCGGATAATTCTTGCGAATCACCTGGCCAAAGTTGCCGGATGCAGCCAAGTGGTGGTGCAGGCCGCCATTAGTGACAAGAAAAACCTGGCCGCGCGACTCCTTCCGGTCCAGCACCTCGGCCACATAGATACCCGCCTCGCCCACCAGGTAGCGCCCCAGTTCGAGAATAATCTCCGCGTCCGGAAGCGCATCCCGTACCGCCGGCAAGCGCTCCGCCAGGTGTTCCGCGATGGGGCCGAGATCCAGCGACGGGTCACCCGGGAAATAGGGGATACCGAAGCCGCCGCCGATATTCAGCATCTCGACCGGCCCCGGCGCGGACTCGGCCAGGCGCAGGGCAAGCTCGAAGGTCTGCCCTTGCGCCTCGACCAGCGTTTCGGGTCGCAGGTTCTGGGAACCCGAGAAGATGTGAAAGCCCCGAAAGTGCAGCCCCAGTTCGCCAATACGGGCCAGCAGATCGGGGACCCGTTCGGCATCGACGCCGAAGGCCTTCGGCCCGCCACTCATGCGCATACCAGAGCTCTTCAGCTCGAAATCCGGATTCACGCGGACGGCCACCTGCGGCAGCCGCCCCGTGCGTTCGGCGATCGCACCGATACGCTCCAGCTCCGTCTCCGACTCCAGATTGATCGTGATGCCGGCCGCTACCGCCGCCTCCAGCTCCGGCACCGACTTGCCCGGCCCGGCAAAGCTGATCTCGTCCGGCGCAGTGCCCGTATCGAGAGCCACCTGCATCTCCCGCTGCGAGGCCACGTCGAGCCCGTCCACCAGACCCGCCATATGCTGCACCACAGCCGGCATCGGATTGGCCTTGATCGCGTAATGGAGGGAGAGGCCGTCCGGAAGGCTGCTGCGCAGGTGTTCGACCCGGCGCATCATCACGGCACGGTCGTAGGCATAAAAGGGGGTCTGGCCGACACACGCGGCCAGATCGGGCAGCGAAATACCGCCGATCTGCAGACAGTCGTCCACTATCGTGAACTGCTCCATCGCGCTGTGACCGGGACGGCTATCGTTCATGCCGGCACCCCCTCCCGAAACAGATCGCCGAAGTCCTCAGCAAGCGCCTTGCGGTCGATCTTGCCGTTGGCGTTACGCGGCAGCGGCTCGGTGCGCAGCCCCACGTGCGCCGGCAGCATGAAGCCCGGCAGATGGGGGCGCAGCGCGTCGATCAGGTCATCCGCCCGCAGCCCCGGGGCCTGCGGCAGGGCCACCAGCACGATCGCTTGCCCCAGGCCCGGGTGTTCCACCCCCAGCGCGGCGGCCTCCGCCACCAGCCCTGTGGCATAGACCGCTTCTTCCACCTCGTTGGGGCTCACGCGGTACCCGGAAGTCTTGATCATCTCGTCACGGCGCCCAACGAAATAGAGGAACCCATCCGCATCCATGCGTACCGTATCGCCGGACCACACCGCCATCTCGGTCAGTGGCACACCGGACGGTTGGCCTGGCGCGGGGCGGAAACGTTCCGCCGTGCGTTCCGGATCATTCCAGTACCCCATGGCGACCAGCGCACCCCGGTGCACCAGCTCGCCCGGCTCGCCGGGGGCGCAGGGGCTGCCGTCCTCGCGGACCACCTGGATCTCCGCATTGGGGATCGCCCGGCCCATGGAGCCGGGACGCTTGTCCAGCTCGGCCGGCGGGAGATAGGTAGAGCGAAATGCCTCGGTCAATCCGTACATCAGGTAGCAATCGGTGCGAGGAAGTTGTTCACGCAGGGCCGCGAGTGTCTCCTTCGGCATCGCACCGCCGGAGTTGGTGATATAGCGCAGGGAGGCGCGTGCCGCTTCCGGCCATTCCAGGCGGGCGAGCTGGATCCACAGAGGCGGGACGGCCGCAAGGCCGGTGATGCCGTCGCGCTCCACGGCCCGGACCACGTCGCGCGGCAGCAGGTAATTCAGCAACACGGCCTCGGCCCCGATCCGGAAGGCGGTGGTCAGCTGACTCAGGCCATAGTCAAAACTGAAGGGGAGTACCGCGAGGATGCGATCCTCCGGCCGGTTGTCCAGGTAGGTCGACACGCTCTGCGCGCCCGCGACCATATTGCGGTGCGAGAGCACGACCCCCTTGGGGCGTCCAGTACTCCCGGAGGTGTAGAGGATCGCGGCCATGTCGGTATCGATCA
>JAWOFB010000246.1:0-4446 GCA_046482445.1 Ectothiorhodospiraceae bacterium
CGCCGGACCAGGTCCAGGGTGCCTTCGAGGACGCGATCATGGCCCGCGAGGACGAGCAGCGGAAGATCAATCAGGCGAATGCCTACCGCAACGAGATCATCCCGCAGGCCCAGGGTGAGGCCGCTCGCATCCGCGAGGAAGCCGAGGGTTATCGCCAGCAGGTCATTGCCGAGGCGGAGGGTGAAAGCGACCGCTTCCTGGCACAGCTGCGCGCGTACAGTGAGGCGCCGGAGGTGACGCGCACCCGGTTATACCTGGATGCGGTGTCGGACCTGTATTCGGGTAGCCGCAAGGTGCTTATGTCGGGTGATACGTCCGATTCACTGCTGTATCTGCCCCTTGATCGGATGCGCGGAGACAGTTCCGGGAATAGCGGTGGCGGTTCGGCTGGTGTGCTCAACCAGGACTTGCTTGACCGGCGCATCTCCTCGAATGATGGCCAGCAGGGGAGTGATGGCAGCCGCAGCCGTGGCGAGCTTCGCTCCCGGGAGAACCGCTGATGCAGGTGCTTAAGACATTCATCGGAATCGTGGTCGCCGCGGCCCTGGTCGTGGGCTACTTCTCGGTGTTCAAGGTCGAGGAAACGGAGAAGGCGCTGAAGTTCCGGCTCGGTGAGATTATTCGTGCCGATTACGAGCCCGGGCTGCACTTCAAGACGCCGTTTATCAATAACGTGCGCACCTTCGACGCCCGGGTCCAGACACTGGATGCAGAGCCGGAGCGGTATCTCACCGGCGAGCTCAAGAACCTGATCGTCGATGCGTACGTCAAGTGGCGGGTCAGCGACGTGCGCGAGTACTACACCACCGTGGGGGGCAACCCCGAGCGCGCCAACGACCGTCTGAACGAAAACATCAAGGACAGCCTGCGTAGCGAGTTCGGTCGCCGCTCCATCCAGGAAGTGGTTTCCGGCGAGCGTGGTCAGATCATGGACATCCTGGCCGAGGAGGCGAACAGCTACGCCTCGAGCCTTGGCGTCGAGGTGCTGGACGTGCGCCTCAAGCGCGTGGATCTGCCGGAGGCCGTGAGTGAGTCGGTATTCGAGCGCATGGTGGCCGAGCGTGAGCGCGTCGCCCGGGATATTCGTGCCCGGGGTGACGAGGCCTCCGAGCGCATCCGGGCGGACGCCGATCGGCAGCGCACCGTGATCGTGGCCGAGGCCCGCCGCGATGGCGAGCAACTCCGCGGTGAGGGTGATGCCGAGGCTACGCGGATCTTCGGGCAGGCTGCCGAGGAAAATCGGGAGTTCTTCGATTTCACCCGGAGTCTGAGCGCCTATCAGCGCGCGTTCGAGAGCCAGGACGATGTTCTGGTACTGACGCCGGAGAGCCAGTTCTTCCGGTACCTGGAGAACCCCGAGCCGGAAGCCGAGTAAGACCAGGCGCCGGGGCTGCCGTGCAAACGGGCTGATTGAAGACGGGGCGGTGCGCTGGAACCCGATAGGGGCGAGCGGGCCGCCCGATTTTTTGGGGGCGGCCGCATGAGCGGATTCCAGTTGTTCATGACCGCGATCGGGCTGGTCCTGATCCTGGAAGGCATCATGCCGTTTCTCAGTCCGGATCTGCTGCGCCGCTACCTCGAGCAGGTGCAAACCATGGATGATCGCAGCGTCCGCGTCGCCGGACTGGTTTCCATGCTCGGCGGCCTGGGGCTGGTGTACCTGTTCAGTCCCTAGCCGCGGCCGGACATCCCTGTCCGGCGCAAGCAGGCTGCTTTTTCAGCAGCCTGCTCGACGGGGGCCGCTGGCCGAATGGCCCGGGCGCGTGCCATCGGGGCGATTCGTTTCAAACGGTCCCGGTCCGTGGCGGCCAACGGGTGAGCCCTGCATGGCGCCGATGACTGCGCTCGCGCGGCGGCAGACGAGGTCGATGAGGAGAAAAGCGCATCATGCGCGAAGCGGAGTTCTCAAGAGCGAATCGCTGGCTTTTGCCGGAAGCCGTTGACGAGGTCCTGCCGCCCCGGGCTGGGGCGCTGGAGGCGCTCCGCCGTCAGGCGCTGGATACCTGTGACCGCTGGGGCTACGAGCTGGTCATACCGCCGGTCATCGAGTATCTGGATTCGCTTTTGATCGGCACCGGCCCGGATCTTGACCTGCAGACGTTCAAGCTCACGGATCAGCTATCCGGGCGCCTGATGGGCGTTCGCGCCGACATCACACCCCAGGCGGCGCGCATTGATGCGCACCAGCTCCAACGGGCCGGGCCGGCGCGGCTTTGCTATATCGGCACGGTGCTGAATACGCGCCCGGAGGGCGCGGGGCAAAGCCGCAATCCGCTGCAGATCGGGGCGGAGCTGTTCGGTCATGCCGGAGTCGAGAGCGATGTCGAGATCATCGCCCTGATGCGCGAGGTCCTGACAACAGCCGGCCTGCCCGCGCCGCACTTGGATATCGGCCATGTGGGTATCTTTCGGTCGCTGGCGCGGGAAGCGGACCTGGATGCCGATACCGAGGGGCGGTTGTTTGACTGCCTGCAGCGCAAGGCCGTCGGTGAGATCCGCGAACTCCTGGAGGGAGTCCCGGCCGGCCCGGCGCGGGATCGGCTGCAGGCGCTGCCCGCGCTCAATGGCAGCGTGGAAGTGCTGGATCAGGCCGGCGAGCAACTGGCCGGTGCCGGGGAGACCGTACAGGAGGCGCTGCGCCACCTCTGGGCCCTGGCCACCGCGGTTGAGCGCCACATGCCCGAAGTGACACTGCACTTCGACCTCGCGGAGCTACGCGGGTATCGCTTCCATACGGGGGTTGTCTTCGCCGCGTTCGTCCCGGGCCACGGTCAGGAAGTGGCGCGCGGGGGCCGGTACGACGCCATCGGCGAGGTCTTCGGGCGGGCCCGGGCGGCCACCGGCTTCAGTGCGGATCTCAAGACGCTGGCGGCGCTCGGTGACAACCGGCAGCAGGAGTCGGCCGGTGGCATTCTCGCCCCGTGGGGTGATCGCGCCGATCTGGTGACGGCGATTCGTGAGCTGCGCGCCGCCGGCGAGCGGGTGGTGGTGCAACTGCCCGGGCAGCCCGTGTATCCCGAGGAACTGGACTGCGATCGACAACTGGTTGAGAACAATGGGGCCTGGCAGGTCGTCGCGCTGTAGCGCTGCCTGTGAAGGCGAGGGCGGCTGCGGCCGCGTAGCAGAGGACTGAAGACAGCATGGCGAACAACGTGGTGGTGATCGGCACCCAGTGGGGTGACGAGGGCAAAGGCAAAGTGGTGGACCTGCTCACCGAGCACGCGGGCGCGGTGGTGCGCTTCCAGGGCGGTCACAATGCCGGGCACACGCTGGTCATCAACGGTGACAAGACCGTGCTCCACCTGATCCCCTCCGGCATCCTCCGCGATGGCGTTCACTGCCTGATCGGCAACGGTGTCGTCGTCGAGCCGGAGTCGCTGTTCGAGGAGCTTGACGCGCTGGAGCGGCGCGGCGTTCCGGCATCGCAGCGGCTGCGGGTCAGCCCGGCCTGTCCCGTGATTCTGCCCACCCACGTGGAACTGGACCGGGCACGGGAGAAAGCCCGCGGCAAGGACGCCATCGGCACGACCGGGCGGGGAATCGGGCCGGCCTACGAGGACAAGGTGGCGCGCCGGGGCGTGCGCATCGCCGATCTGCTGCGCCCGGACGTTCTCGCGCCGAAGCTGCGTGAGCTGGTCGCGTTTCACAATTTCGTACTGGAACACTACTTCGGGGAACCACCGCAGTCGTTCGACACGGTCTACGAGCAATGTCTCGCGCACGGCGAACGCCTGGGCCCGCTGGTTGAGGACGTGATCAGTATCCTGCATGCGCATCGGCGCGCCGGAAACCGCATCATGTTCGAGGGCGCGCAGGGGGCGCTCCTGGACATCGACCACGGCACCTACCCGTATGTGACCTCGTCCAATACCACTGCCGGGGGAGCGGCGTGTGGCACGGGTGTCGGGCCCCGGGATATCGGTTACGTACTCGGGATTACCAAGGCGTATACCACCCGCGTCGGTGCCGGGCCGTTCCCCACCGAGCTCGATAACGACGCCGGTCGTCATCTGGCCGTGCGTGGCAACGAGTTCGGTGCCACCACGGGTCGGCCCCGGCGCTGTGGCTGGTTCGACGCCGCCGCCTTGCGCCGCTCGGTCCAGGTCAACAGTATCTCCGGGATCTGTCTCACCAAACTGGATGTGCTGGACGGCCTGGAGACCGTGCGCATCTGTGTGGGCTATCAGTGCGGCGGCGAGTGGCGCGACGTGCCGCCGCTGGGCGCGGAAGCCATGGCCGAGTGTCAGCCGGAGTACATCGAGCTGGCGGGCTGGACGGGGTCGACGGCCGGACTCACCGCGCTGGATCAACTGCCGGACAATGCCCGTCCCTACCTGGACAAACTCGAGGAACTGGTCGGCGTCCCGGTGGACATGATCCCCACCGGCCCGGATCGCAACGAGACCATTATGCGGCGGCACCCGTTCGACGCCGAGACACAGTCGC
>JAWOFB010000310.1:0-2680 GCA_046482445.1 Ectothiorhodospiraceae bacterium
ATCTGGATAAATCCTTCTTCTTTAAGTTTTTTCATCCACCATGGAAAATCAGATAAAGGCAAGTTTTGAAGGCTATCACTTTGGGCACTGACTCCATCAACAACCCATTCATATTCATTATGCGGTGCCGTCACATCTGAGCCCGTTCGTGTCGATCTTGGTGGGGCAGCGCCGGGGGATTGCCATTTAGCGCATTTGTTTCGGCACTGGCGAGGTTCCCCGGCGATGGATCGGCTCCGCGGCCTGCTGGCCCGGCACCTGGCCGAGCGCGGGCGTCCGTGACCACCGCGACAAGGCCAACCGTTACGGAATTGATCCAGGATCTGCCGCCACTACGCTTCGCGGCGGCGGCAGGCCTGGCCTGTCTCCGCGACGGCGACAGCCAGGCCCTGTACCACCACACAGCCCGCGACGCCCGCTTGGCGGCGGTTGCCGCCCGCGCCCCGGAAACCCCCTTCTTTGCCTGCCGTGATGCACGGACCGAAGGCGCACTCGCCTCGCTGGCTCCCGGGGAAGTGGAGTGCGTCGTCCTGCTTGGGGCGCTCAGTGAGTGCTTCGATGACGGGCCGGGCGGTGGGCTGGATCGACCCGGGCTGCGTCGCCACGCAGCGGCTGTGGCAAGCCTCGCTCACGCCCTGGCCGCAAGACTCGGGGCCGATCCCGTCGCAGCGTTGACCGCAGGGCTGCTGCACGATGTCGGGCGAGCCGTGCTGGACCGGCACTGCCAGCGTGGCTTTGCCGCCGTGCTGCGCTACCGCAGTCGCCACGATACCTGGATCCGCGATGCCGAGCAGGCGGTCCTGGGCTACGACCACGCAGCCGTGGCAGCCGCCCTGGCGGCGCAATGGGGCCTGCCCGACTGGCTCCGGGAGGTGATGGGTTGGCACCACATGCCGGAAGCGCCGACGGTGCAGCACCCGATGACCGGGCTGGTGCACGTGGCCGACGTTCTCGCCCGCGGGCTGGCGGTCGGTAACCCGGGCGACGACACGGTGCCGTTCCTCAGCCCGAGTGTACTGGAGCGTCTGGGGGCGACCTGGGCTGATCTTCGCATGGTTCTGGGTGCAGTCCAGGACAACGGTGCGGCCGCGCTGGCCCTGCTGGAGGCGCGCGGTTCCTGATGGCCGCAGCCGGCTGGCTGGGGCGCGACACCTGCGAGCGCCTGCTGGTCACACAGCCGTTTCCGGTGGGTATGATAGTGAACTAGGCGTTGCTGCCTGCGTGTAGCTGCCGAGCTTGCCGGTGCAGCATAACGCATGGGCGCTGTTGTCATCGCCAACGGATACGCCACGTCGGATCGCGCTGGAGAAGAGGCTCGTGAGCACGACACTGGTGCAACCGCCTGATCCCGAACGGGGTCGGGCCCGTCTCCAGCGCGAGCAACTGCGTCTGCTGTTCGCTCTGCTGCCGGTGGCCCTGATGTTTAGCGCCATGGTGGCCACCGTGGTGGCGGTGTCACTCTGGCGGGCCGGTAGCACGGCGGGGCTTGTGCCCTGGGCGGCGGCATTCGTCGTGGTAGCCGGCGCCCGTCTTGGGCTTCTGGTCGCCTATCGGCGCCTGAGTGAGGCCCCCGAAGACCCCCTCCCGTGGCTGAGATTCTCGCTGGTGGGCGCGTTCCTCTCGGGCTGTGTCTGGGGGGGCGCCATTGTCTTCCTGATGCCTGGCGGCACGCCCTTGAACGAGACGCTGTTGGTGATCGCCGTTGCGGGGATCGCCGCCGGGGCAGTGACCACACTCGCGCCGGTGTGGCTACTCACCGTTGCATTCGTGGTGCCTGCGGTGCTGCCCGTGGTGATCGTGTTTGCTGCCCAGGGACGCTACGGCATCGCCGGGACGGCGGCACTGTTTCTGGCAGGCCTGCTGGTGGTTGGCCGACGTCAGGCCGCGATCTTCGGCGAGAGCGTTCGCCTGCGCCTGGACCTTGCCGACAGTGAGGCCGCCCTGCGTGATCGTGAGGCCCGCTACCGGCTGATTTTCCAGAGTGCTCCGCTGGGGATTTTCAGCTTCGACCGTGACACCACCATCACCGACTGCAACGAGGAGTTCGCCGACATTCTCGGCGCCAGCCGGGAGCAGCTTCTGGGGCTGAATATGGCGCGTGACCTGCGCGACGCGCAGGTGAAAACCGCTGTGCAACGCTGCCTGCAGTACGGCAGCGGTGAGTACGAAGGCGATTATGAACCCGTGGTCGGGAGTCGCACCACGCCGGTGCGGGCGCTGTTCCGGGCGCTCCGCGGCGAGGACGGCGCAGCCGTCGGGGGCGTTGCGGTCGTTGAGGATTTCTCGGAACGCCGGCGCGCGGCCGCCATCATCGAACACCAGGCCAACTACGACCCGCTCACGGACCTGCCCAACCGGCGCTTGTTGCTCGCCCGCATCGACGAGGTCCTGGCTGCCCGCCAGGAGGATGGTGGCAGTGCCGGGCTGGTGTTCCTGGATCTGGACCATTTCAAACGCATCAATGATTCCCTGGGTCACGCCGTTGGCGACCGGTTACTGAGGGCGGTGGCGCCGTCGGGGCGCCAGGGGCGGGGCGCGACCACGCCGGCACCCGCCAGGCGCTCGAGCCACAGGGCGGTCGCGGCGAGCGCCGCCGCCTCGGAGCGCGGGACCCAGCGGACCGACCAGGCGCCCTCGGGTCCCACCGCCCGCCATACCGAACCGCGGGGGCGCACCGGCT
>JAWOFB010000320.1:0-7402 GCA_046482445.1 Ectothiorhodospiraceae bacterium
GACCCGCCCCACGCGCGCCGGATCCTGCGGGCGGCGGCCCTGACCTACGTCGCTGCCGCGGCGGCGAGTCTGCTCAACGTTTGGTTCTGGTTGCGACTCCTGCGACCGTGGTAGGCCCCGGTGGATCGGCACGTTTGTTAGGCTTCCGAGAAAGGGTAGGTAAGCCGGAGGGTGTTATGCGTATCGAGACAACCACCGGTGATATTGCCAACCAGCCGGATCTGGATGCGGTGGTGAATGCGGCCAATGCCGAACTCATGCCCGGTGGTGGTGTTGCCGGTGCCCTGCATCGGGGCGCGGGCCCTGAGCTGGCCGAGGCCTGTCGACCGTATGCCCCGATCGCACCGGGTGAGGTCGTGGTGACGGACGCGTTCGGCCTGCCCAACCGCTGGGTGATCCATTGCCTGGGGCCGCGCTACGGCATCGATGACCCGCCGGACCGGCTGCTGCACGACTGCTACCGCAAGGCGCTCGAGCAGGCCGGGGTCTACCGCATGGCCGCCGTCGGCTTCCCGGCACTGTCTACGGGTGCGTTCGGCTACCCGTTTGGTGAGGCGGCGGCCGTTGCCGTCGAGGCCATCGAGACGACTGTGCCGCGGCTTGAGGCGCCGCCGGAGGTGATCCGCTTCGTGTTCTTCTCGGCCCGCGACCAGGAACAGTTCGAGGCGGTGCGTACGCGGGTTGGCGCACACGTATGAGGCGAACCCGCCGGGACAGTGGCGGTCCAACCGCTGTAGGACCAACGACACGAGGGATTGTCATGGAGTACCAACGCAAGGGTGATGCGCTGACAGCAGAGGAACGGGCCTTCCTGCAGCAGCTGTTCCGGGAGGGCACAGATGCGGCGGGACCGGTGAGCGACGAGCCACACCGGTCGCTCACTCTAATGGAGGGCGCCGCCGGGGCGGACGACGGCGCCGCCGACCTGGTGAGCCGCATTCTCACACGAGGCGGCGCACGGCTGCGGGTAGCCGACGGTGATCGCATTCTCGAGTACACGCTGGAGCTGGACCCCGACTCGGCGGGGAGTGAGGCGCCGCGGCTGTACAGCAGTACACCGGTGGTGCTGGACCGCTATGGCAGTCGCGGTAGCATCCGGGTGGCGCCGGCCCCCGGCGAAATCGAGGTGCATGACCGGGCCGGCCTGTTGCGGCGCCCGGATGTGGTGGATCTGTCCACCACCGGTATGTTTCTGCGCGATCACCCGGACCGGGCGCCGGCCGACGGTACGCCGGTGACCGGGTTGAAGCTGTCCCTGAACCGGGATCGGGCCATTCGCGTATCGGGTCGTGTTGTGCGGGTCTCCCGGGGGCGCGGTGGTACCGGTGTCGCGGTGGCGTTTGACCCGGACAAGCTGGATGCGGCGAGCGCTGGAACGCTGCGCCGCTACGTCTATGACTGCTATCGCCGGCACGCGAGATGAATGCCGGCGCGGAGGCGAGGATGAGCAACTGGCTGCGCGCTCTCGCGCAGGTGATCGGCAGCTATTTTGCCCGGCTTGGTCCGCTGCGCACGCTGCTGGTCGGCGGCGGTGTCGTGGTCATGGTCCTGGCACCGGAAGCGGACAGCCGGACCGTCTACGAGGGCTTCGGCTTCGTGCGCACCGTGGTCATGCCCACCCTGGCACCGCTTTTCTTCACCGGGCTGTTGCTGGATGCGCTGATGTGCCGGATTTTCATGAACGAGCCGGACGGGCCGGGCGCCCCGGTCCTGCGTGTGGGGATGCGCAGTGCCCTGCTGGTCGCCGCCTTGCTGGCCCTGGCCTATGCGCCGTTTTTCCTCAGCCTGGGTGGCTGAGTCCCGGGCGCTCACGAGCCTCTGTTGCTGGCGCGGCTCAGGCGCCGTTCAGCCAGGTTGCCAGGCCGCCGAGCGTGGCCGCGGCCACGATGAGCATCCAGCCGGTGTAGGGCAGGTTCCAGCGTGCGATCCGCAGGCCGTCGATGCCGTAGCGTCCCTGCAGGGCGAGATTCATCCCGGATAGCGGGCTGACGCACACGCCGAGGCCCCATCCGGCGAGGAAGGTCGCTGCCAGCAGGCTGGGGTGCGGGTCCAGCGGTGCCATGACCGTCGCCATGACGGCGATGCTAATGACCGGGTGGACGCCGATGATGGCGAGGCCGATGATGGCCACCAGGGTCAGCCAGGCCTGCCAGGCACCGAAGGTGCTGAAGGGCACCCAGGAACCGGTGACCTGCAGAACACTGGCCAGCCCGGCGGCGAGTACGCCGGCCCCCAGGAACAGGGCCAGTTCGTTGCCCATGCGCGGCAATCCCTCGTGGACCTGGCGCTTGAGGGCACGCCGCCCGGCACCGCCCTGCGGGATCAGCATGGCGACGGTCACCGTCGGTGCCAGCAGCGTGATCAGGGCGAGCACCGGGATGTCCGCGTACAGCCAGTGGAGGGCCAGCACGGCGGTGGCCAGCACAGCCGGCAGGCGGAGGCTGTCGTAGCGCACCGGGTAGCCGGGCAGATCCGGCGGCACCCGCCGACCGAGAGTCCAATACGTGCCGATCAGCGAGGCGGCGGCGAGCGGTAAGCCGGCGGCCAGCAGATGCCCCAGTTGGGCCTCCGGTGCGAAGGCGAGGGCGGCGGCCATGGCGGCGAAAAACGGCGACCAGAACGCCGCCGCGGCGAAGCTGCGGGTCAGCAGGACGACGTGCTCGCGCTGTGGCGGGCCGCCGCGCGCCAGGCGGTCGCCCACGATGAACACCGTGGACAGGTTGATGACCGCGCCGAACAGGTGCACGCCGATCTGGGTATTGCGGAAGGCGTGCGGCCCCCGCGGCAGCTCAGTGCCACCGCTGCGGGGCAAGGCAACCAGCTGGAGAAAGCTCACGCCGATGAGCAGCGCGATGAGACCGCTGTTGCCTGCCACGGCGGTCTCCCAGGCCGGTGCGTTGCCCTGTGCCGCTCCCCAGGCCAGTCCGGAGCCGCCGACGGCCACGAGCAGGCCGCTTTGCCAGCGCGAACGCACAGTGAGATCCGGCAGAAGCAATCCGCAGGCGAGCCAGGCCAGCGCGCCGGCGACGGGGTCCGTGCCCGGCCATGCGAAAGCGGCGACAACCACGACCATGGCTGTCGCCACGAGGCACCAGCCAGCGATCCGGCGTCGGTGGGGGATGGCGATGGGCGAATGCGGCATGCGTGCGCATTGTACCGACCGCCGGCGGCATCAGGCACAATCAACCGGTGGCCCTGTAACCAGGCCGGGCAGTCTCGGGGAGGAAGCACAATGGCTGAAGTCGTTGCCTTCAAACGCCGCGAGCGCCGGCGACGGCGCAGCGAGGGCGACACGCTGTGTCGTGCCGGCCGGCACAAGTGGGACGTGGTCACAGAGAACCGGTTCGATGTGGATGCGGGTCGCCTCGTGACGCTGCTGCGCTGTCGCCGCTGCGGGCGCGAGCGGACCGAGGCGCGCTGATGATCGCGCTCGAGCAGGTTTCCCGGGCGTTCCCCGAGGGTCAGGGCCGTCGCGCGGTGCTGACGGACTTCTCCGCCACCATTGACAGCGGCGAGCGCGTGGCGCTTGTGGGCCGCAGCGGTGTCGGCAAGTCCACATTGCTCAATCTCATGGGTGGCATGGACGAGCCCGACAGCGGCCGCATTACGGTCGCGGAGACGCAGCTCACCGGGCTCGGCGAGCGCCAGCGCACCCTGTTCCGTCGCTACCACGTGGGTTTCGTCTTTCAGTTCTTCAATCTCATCCCCACGCTCACGGTCCTGGAGAACCTGCGCATGCCGCTGGAGATGACCGGGCGGCTGGATCCGGCCGGCGAGGCGCGGGCGCAGCATTTGCTCGCCCGCGTGGGCCTGGCGGAGCGTCGTGACACCTTCCCCGAGAACCTCTCCGGGGGTGAGCAGCAGCGAGTGGCCATTGCCCGGGCCCTGGTGCACCAGCCGCCGGTGCTGCTCGCCGACGAGCCCACCGGGACCCTGGACAGCCGCACGGCGGACCAGGTCCTGGAACTGCTGGACGCGCTCACCGGCGCCGGCCAGGTAACCGTGGTGCTGGTGACCCACAGCATGGACGTGGCCGGACGCATGGATCGCATCATCGACCTGGGCGGGCACGACGGCTGATGATCGGGTCCCTCCTGCGGCGTGCCAGCGCGCGTCATCTCCTCGGGCATCCCTGGCAGCTGGTGCTGGCGCTGGTGGGCGTGGCCATCGGCGTGGCCGTGGTGGTGGCCGTGGACCTGGCCAACCAGAGCGCCTCGCGGGGGTTCAGTCTGTCCGTCGACGCCCTCACCGGCGAGGCCACTCATCGCGTCGTGGCGGGCCCCGAGGGGTTGGCGGAGGAGTGGTACGTGCGGCTGCGCAGCGAAGCGGGCGTGCGGCCCTCGGCGCCGGTGGTCGAGGGCTTTGTGGATCTGCCCGACCACGGTGGCCGCAGCCTGCGGGTGCTGGGCGTGGACGTGTTCGCCGAAGCGGGAATCCGCCCGGCCGTGGGCGGCGTGGCCGCGCAGGTTGAGCCCGGCGCCCTGCTCGCTCGCGGGGACGGTGCCGTGCTCCTGGAGCAGGACCTGGAACGGCTGGGCCTGAGCTCCGGTGACCGGTTCACCGTGCGTCACGCCGGTCGCGACCACGAGCTGCGCGTCCTCGCCGGTGTCACCCCGGAGCGCCGCGCCACGGCCACCGGGCTGCGCGATGTGCTCATCATGGACATCGCGGCGGCCCAGGAACTGTTGGGCCGCGTGGGGCGGCTGGATCGCGTGGACCTGGTGCTGGATGATGCGGCCGCCCGGGAGGCCGTCGAGGCGGAGCTGCCGCCGGGTGCGCGCCTGGTGCCGGCCGACCGGCGCGCGCAGCAGCTCGGGGAGATGACGGCCGCCTTCCAGTTGAACCTGCAGGCGTTCAGCCTGTTGGCGCTGGTGGTGGGTGCGTTTCTCATCTACAACACCATGACCTTCTCCGTGGTGCAGCGTCGGCGCCTGCTGGGCCTGTTGCGGGCCGGCGGTGCGACACGCCGCGAGCTCCTCGGCGTTGTCCTGGGTGAGGCCCTGGTCCTGGGCGTCACCGGGACCATTCTGGGCCTGGCCCTGGGGACGACGCTGGCGCAAGTGCTCGTGGACCTGGTCACGCGCACGATCAACGATCTCTACTTCAGCCTGGCCGTGAGCGAACTCAGCATCAGCGCTGGCTCCCTGGCACGGGGTGCGGTACTGGGCGTTGGCATGACGCTCGTCGCAGCCCTGTTGCCGGCCCTGGAAGCGGCCCGGGTGCCGCCGCGCGCGGCGCTGAGTCGGGCCTACCTGGAGCAGCGCCACCGGAGCTGGCTGCCGTGGCTGGCAGCCCTGGGCGTCGTCCTGTTGGCGATCGGCGGATTCGGCCTGGTCGCCAGTGAACGCGGGCTGGTGGTTCCGTTCGCGGCCCTGTTCGTGGTCATTCTTGGCGGCGCCGTGCTGGTGCCGCCGTTGCTGTGGTGCGCGGGCCGCGCCCTCGCTCCCGTCCTCGGGCGGTCGCTGGGGTTGGTCGGCCGCATGGCCGCGCGTGGCCTCACAGCCAGCCTGTCGCGCACCGGTGTTGCCGCCAGCGCCCTGGTGGTGGCCGTGTCCGCGGTGATCGGCGTGGGCGTCATGGTGGACAGCTTCCGGACCACCTTCGCCGACTGGCTGGACGCTACGCTGCACGCCGATATCTACATCTCGGTGGCCGGTGACGGTGCCCTGGAGCCGGCCCAGCGCGAGCGCCTGCTGGCGGTGCCGGGGGTGGCAACGGCGACCCAGTCGCGCTTTGTCCGGGTGGGTGCGGGTGAGCGGGACGCGCGCTTGCGCGTATTCCAGATTCCCTCAGCGGCCGAGGGCGGTTTCCGGTTTATTGACGGTGATCCCGAGACCGCCTGGCAGCGCTACCGGCGCGGGGAAGCGGTCCTGATTACAGAACCCTATGCCTGGCACCGGGAGCTTGGCGTCGGCGATGACGTCACCCTGACCACCGGTTCCGGTGAGCAGCGTTTCCCGGTTGCCGGCGTTGTGCGGGATTACGGCACCTCGGAGGGGGCGATCATCATGGCGCGCGCCACCTACGATCGTTACTGGGACGACCCCAGGGTCGACAGCCTGGGCATCCACGCCAGCGACGGCGTGGATCCCGAGCGCCTGCGCGAGCGCCTGGCGTCGGCCGCCGCGCGCGGCGAGCAACGCCTGGATTTGCGCTCGGATCACGCCATTCGCGAGCGCTCGCTGGCGATTTTCGATCGCACCTTTACCATCACCGAGGTCCTGCGCCTGCTGGCGATTCTGGTCGCTGTCACCGGGGTCCTGAGTGCGCTGCTCGCGCTGGCCCTGGAGCGGGTGCGGGAATACGCGGTGCTGCGCGCCGGCGGCCTGACCACCCGCGAGCTGGCCGCCCTGGTTACGGGGCAGAATGCGCTTGTGGGCCTTTTGAGCGGTCTGCTCGCCATCCCGCTGGGGCTGGCGCTGGCGGCCGCGTTGATACTGGTGATCAACCGGCGATCCTTCGGCTGGACCCTGGAGCTGGCGGTGGACCCGTGGATCCTGATCCAGGCCGTGGCCCTGGCGGTGGCAGCGGCGGTGGCCGCGGGGCTGTATCCGGCCTGGCGGGTGGCGCGCACGCCGCCCGCCCGGGCCATGCAGGAGGATTGAATCATGGCGTATCGGGCGGGCAGGGCGCGCGTGGTGGTGAGCGCGGTAGCGGTTCTCGCCGGAGTGGCCCTGCTGGTGTTGATGGCGAATCTGGATGACACCCCCGAGCAGGCATCGCCCGGGGGCCAGGGCCTGGGTGCCATGGGAGCCCTGTCGGGCGAGGAGCAGGCAGGGGCGTATCCGCGCATCACCGGGCCGGAGCCCCTGGACTTCCCGGCGGATCACGGGCCGCATCCCGCCTACCGCCACGAGTGGTGGTACGTCACCGGCAACGTGACGTCTGACACGGGACGGCATTTTGGCTTCCAGGCCACCCTGTTTCGCTTCAACATCGCACCCGACGCCGAGCAGCGGCGCTCGGAGCTGGCGACGAACCAGATCTGGATGGCCCACATGGCGATCACCGATACCCGCGAGCGCTCCTTTCACGACCGCGAGCGCTTCGTGCGCGGCGCTGCCGGTCTCGCGGGTGGCACCACGCGGCCGCTGCGGGTTCACGCCGAGGACTGGGTGATGCAGGCGACGGGCGACGATGGCATGCCACTGACCCTGTCGTTCCCGGCCGGGGGCATCGGACTCCAGATGCGGCTCACCCCCGAGAAACCGCTGGTCCTGCAGGGTGATCGCGGCTACAGCCGCAAGGGGCCGGAGCCCGGCAATGCGTCACGCTACTACTCCTATACGCGCCTGGCCGCCGACGGGACAGTGCGCGTGGGCGGGGAGAACCATACGGTCAGCGGCACCGCGTGGCTCGATCGGGAGTGGGGCAGTAGCAGCATGGGCCCGGAGCAGCAGGG
>JAWOFB010000335.1:0-19257 GCA_046482445.1 Ectothiorhodospiraceae bacterium
CCAGCGTAGTCGGAATAGCCGAGCTCCGCGAGCCAGCCGGCGCCGTTCCAGGTCCAGAAGCCCTGGACGGGGTAGATCACACCGGTGAGCACCACGGCGAAGACCAGGAAGGTCCACAGCTTCATGCGCTCGGCCACCGCCCCGGAGATGATGGACATGGCCGTGGCCACGAACACCACCTGGAAGAAGAAGTCCGATCCCGTGGAGTAATAGGCACCGCCTTCGACGTCACTGGCGGTGTTCTCGGGACTGAGACCGAAGCCGAAGGACGGGATGACGCTGCTCACCGCATCGCCGCCGTACATGAGCTGGTAGCCGAAGAACAGGTACATGATCGAGGCGATGGAGTACAGCGCCACGTTCTTGGTCAGGATCTCGGTGGTGTTACGGGCGCGGACGAGGCCGGACTCCAGCATGGTGAAGCCGGCGGCCATCCACATGACCAGCACCCCGGACATCAGGAAGTAGAACGTGTCCAGCGCGTAGGCAATCTCGGTTACTTGTTCCATTGTTTGTGCCCTCTTGGAGAATGGCTAGCCAGCGGCCTTACAACGCGTCCTTGTCGGTTTCCCCGGTGCGGATACGCGTGGCCTGCTCGAGCGGGAAGACGAAGATCTTGCCGTCACCAATCTTGCCGGTGTTCGCCGCCTTGCTGATGGACTCGATCACCCGGTCGGTGAGATCGTCCTGGACAGCGACCTCGATCTTCACCTTGGGGAGGAAGTCAACGACGTACTCGGCGCCACGGTAGAGTTCGGTGTGGCCCTTCTGCCGCCCGAAGCCCTTGACCTCCGTGACGGTAATGCCCTGAACCCCGATCTCGGAGAGGGCTTCGCGCACATCGTCCAGCTTGAACGGCTTGATGATTGCGGATACGAGTTTCATTCCCGGATACTCCCTGCTAACGGGTCCATGGCAGTGGACCCCTGACTGAAACGGATTCCCGCCTCAGCGGGTCTCTAGCCGGCGCCGGTCCCAAACGTGGATCGCCGCGGGCCTCGGGAGGTGCCGAGCATTTCCTGTGCCATTTGTTGTTTTTCACGCAAAGTCATGTTCTTATTGCCTTTAGAGGCGGCTGTGGAGTGACAGAACACTGGGACCAACGCACCAATTCCGTGCGTTTTTGCACGGTATCGGTGCAAACATGAACCGAACGTGAGCAGGAGTGCACAATGCTGGACCCGAAATCGCTGGACGAAATGGCGCGCAAGTTCGCCTCCAACCTCCCGCCGGGCCTGCGCGAGTTCCAGCAGGAGATGGAGCGCAACTTCCGCACGACCATGCAGAGCACCTTCAATCGGCTGGATCTGGTCACCCGTGAGGAGTTCGACGCCCAGGCCAAGGTGCTGGCACGGACCCGTGCCCAGCTGGATGCCCTGGAGGAGCGGCTGGCGGCACTGGAAGGCAACGGCGGTGCGACGGCGGACGCCCCGGCCAGTCGCAGCAACGAGGACGAGCCCACCGAGTAGCGCGCGCTCCGCCCAGGGACGGGATCATGACGCTGGCAATCATCCATGGGCGGGCCGGCCTCGGGGTCGAGGCCCCGCCGGTCACTGTGGAAACCCATCTGGCCAACGGTCTGCCCGCGATGAGCATCGTCGGGCTGGCGGAGACGGCGGTGCGCGAGAGCCGCGAGCGCATGCGCAGCGCCATCACCAACAGCGGCTTCGACTTCCCCACCCGGCGCATCACCATCAACCTGGCACCGGCGGACCTGCCCAAGGAGGGCGGCCGCTTTGACCTGCCCATTGCCCTGGGCATTCTCGCGGCCTCGGGCCAAATCCCGCGCACTGGTCTGGAGCAATGGGAGTTCGCCGGCGAACTCGCCCTGGATGGCCACCTGCGCCCGGTGAGCGGCTGCCTGCCCCTGGCGGTGCAGACGCGCAAGGCCGGGCGGCGACTCATTGTCCCCGGCGACAACGGACCCGAGGCCGCACTGGCCCATCCCGGTGACACGTTGGGCGCCGCCCATCTACTGGCCGTCACGGGGCACCTGTCCGGAGCCGAGCCGCTGGCGCCGGCCGAGCCCGAGGCCCCGACGACGCCCCGGACGACACCGGATCTCGCGGATGTCCGCGGACAACCGGCCGCGCGCCGGGCCTTGGAGGTCGCTGCAGCCGGTGGCCACTCCCTGCTGCTCACCGGTCCACCCGGGACCGGCAAGAGCATGCTGGCCGAACGCCTGCCCGGCATCCTGCCGCCGCTGTCCGAAGACGAGAGCCTGGAGACCGCGGCGGTCTGGTCCCTGACGCGCGGTGGCTTTTCAGCCGCCGACTGGGGCCGGCGGCCGTTTCGCGCACCCCATCACTCGGCGTCCCACGTGGCGCTCACCGGCGGCGGCAGCCAGCCGCGGCCGGGTGAGATCTCCCTGGCCCACAACGGTGTGCTGTTCCTGGATGAGCTACCCGAGTTCGGGCGCCAGGCCCTGGAAGTGCTACGCGAGCCCCTGGAGACGGGCAGCGTCAGCATCTCCCGGGCCGCCGCCCAGGTGGTTTACCCGGCCCGGTTTCAGCTCGTCGCCGCCATGAACCCGTGCCCGTGCGGCTACCTGGGTGACCCGGTCCACCCCTGCCGCTGCACCCCGGATCAGATCCAGCGCTACCGCGGCCGCATCTCGGGCCCGCTGCTCGATCGGCTGGATATGCAGGTCGCGGTGACCCGGCTGCGCCCGGATGAACTGCAGCAGGCGCCGGCGGGGGAACCGTCGGCAGACGTCCGGGAGCGCGTGGCGGAGACCCGCAACCGGCGCGTGGCGCAAAACGGTTGCGCCAGCGCCGGCCTGGATCCCGAGGCGCTGACGCGGGCGTGCGCGCTGGATGCCGAGAGTGAGCGGTTCCTCACAGAGGCCATGGAGCGGCTGGGGCTGTCGGCCCGGGCCTATCACCGCCTGCTGCGGCTGGCCCGGACCATCGCGGATCTCGACGGCGCCGAGTGCGTCGCCGTGAAACACGTTGCCGAGGCGGTGGGCTACCACCGAGTCCCCGCGCAGCAGCGGGGTGGTCACTAACCCGCTGGAGCCGATCAGACCGTGAGGTGCTCGGCAATGAGATCGTCGCCAAGCTCGTCCATCTCGCCGGAGGCCACCATCCGGCCGTTGTTGATAATGTCGAAGCGGTCGGCCGTCGCCCGGGCGAACGGGAGCTTTTGCTCCACCAGCAGGATGGTGATGCCCTGCTCCTGGTTCAGCCGGCGGATGACGTCGCTGATCTCCTTGACGATGTTCGGCTGGATGCCCTCGATGGGTTCGTCGAGCAGCAGGATCTCCGGGTCGAGCACCAGCGCGCGGCCGATGGCCAGTTGCTGCTGCTGGCCGCCGGAGAGATCGCCGCCACGCCGCCGCGCCATGTCCCGGAGCACCGGAAAGAGCTCGTAGACCCGTTCCGGGATGCCATCTGCGCGCCGACTCGCCAGGGGCACGCGCAGGTTCTCCTCCACGGTGAGCTGCGGGAAGATCTCCCGCCCCTGGGGGACATAGCCCAGCCCGAGGCGGGCGCGCTCGTGGGGCCGCTTGCTGCTGATGTCCTCGCCGTGGAAGAGGATGCGACCGCTCTTGATGGGCACCAGCCCCATGATGCACTTGAGCAGCGTGGTCTTGCCCATGCCGTTACGGCCCATGAGGCAATTGGCGCGGCCGGCACTCACCTCCAGAGCGATGTCGCTGAGGATGTGGCTGCCGCCGTAGTACTGATTCAGGCCTTCGATGCGAAGCATCAAGCGCTCCCCCTCATTGCCGCGCGCCGCCGCCGTGGAACGGCGGGCCTACGCCGCGTCCTCCTCACCCAGATACACTTCGCGCACGCGTGGATCGTTCTGGACCTGGTCCATGCTGCCCTCGGCCAGGACGCTGCCCTGGTGCAGCACCGTCACCTGCCGGGCGATGGAGCGCACAAAGTCCATGTCGTGTTCCACCACGACCACGGAATGCCGCCCGGCGAGACTGGTGAGCAGCTCGGCCGTCGCCTCGCTCTCCTGGCCGGTCATTCCGGCCACCGGCTCGTCCACCAGCAACAGACGCGGGTCCTGCATCAACAGCGAGCCGATCTCCAGCCATTGCTTCTGTCCGTGGGACAGGGCGCCCGCCGATGTACGCTGCTGACCCGCCAGGCCGATGAGCTCGGCGACCTCGTCGATACGGTCATGTTGCTCCCCGGTCAGGCGCCAGGCGAGGCTGGTGAGCACGCGCCGGTCCGCGTGCATGGCAAGCTCCAGGTTCTCGAACACGGTGTGGTGCTCGTAGACCGTCGGTTTCTGGAACTTGCGGCCGATGCCGCGCTGGGCCACCTGGTGCTCGTTGAGCTGCAGCAGATTGATGCGTTGACCGAAATACGCTGTCCCCGTATCCGGGCGCGTCTTGCCGGTGATGACGTCCATGAGCGTGGTCTTGCCGGCGCCGTTGGGGCCGATAATGCAGCGCAGCTCACCGTCGCCGATGTACAGCGTCAGGTCGTCCAGGGCCTTGAAGCCGTCGAAGGACTTGGTGATGTTCTCCAGGTACAGCACCACCCCGTGGCTGGTGTCCACGGGCGTATCCTCCGCGGGCCGGTTGACCACGTCGAAGACCCGGTCGCGGCGGATGAACTCCCGGAAATGGTCCGCCGTTTGCGCCAGCGCGTTCATGCCTTGTCCTCCTTGCGCCGCGTCACCAGCCCCAGCACGCCGCGTGGCAGGAACAGGGTCACGGCGACGAAAATGCCGCCCAGGATGTAGAGCCACAGCTCCGGATAGACACTGGTGGCCCAGGTCTCCACGACGTTGATGATGCCCGCACCCAGGATGGCGCCAACGAGCGTGCCGCGGCCGCCCAGGGCCACCCAGATGGCCATCTCGATGGATTCCGGGGGCGCCATCTCCGAGGGGTTGATCACGCCCGTCTGGGGGACGTAAAGCGCTCCGGCGATACCGCACAGAACCGCCGAGACCACCCAGACAAAGAGCTTGTAGCGCAGCGGATCGTAGCCGGTGAAACGCAGCCGGGTTTCCGCGTCGCGAATGGCCGTAAGCACGCGCCCCAGCTTGGAGGTGACGATCCAGCGGCAGACCAGGTAGGCGAGCATCAGGACCACGGCACTGGCGATATACAGGCCCAGCTGCGTGCCGGCGGCCCCCAGGTCGAAGCCCAGGAGCGTGTCGAAGTTGGTCAGCCCGGTATCACCGCCGAAGCCGGTCTCCGTGCGGTAGAAAAGATGCATGCCGCCAAAGGTGAGCGCCTGGGTGATGATGGCGAAATACACCCCGCGCACCCGGGAACGAAACGCCAGCAGCCCGAAGACGAAGGCGATGGCGCCGGGCACCAGCGCGATCATCACCAGGGTGAACAGGAACGACTCGAAGCCCGCCCAGTACCAGGGCCAGTCACTGTAATCCAGCCACTGCAGGAAGTTGGGCATCTCGTCGCCCCGGGCGACGCGCGTGAGGTGCGCGCCCATGACGTAGCCACCCATGGCGAAGAACACGCCGTGGCCCAGGGACAGGATTCCGGTATAGCCCCAGATCAGATCCAGGGCCAGGGCCACCAGGGCCAGGCACAGGAAGCGCCCGGCGAGGGTGACCATCCACCCGGGCATGTGCAGGGGGCTCTCCGGCGGCACCGCGGTGTTGAGCACGGGCACCAGCACCAGGGCCACCAGCGCCAGGGCCGCGAAGATGGCCCAGGCGGTACCGGAGTGCAGGCGGCCGAGCCGTACCAACGGGTTCTGCGGCTGCATGGGCAGGGGCTCCTCAGTCGTCGCCGGCGCGGCCCTTGAGGGCAAAGATGCCCTGCGGCCGCCACTGGATGAACAGGATGATCGCGGCGAACACCAGGATGGTCGCCAGGACCGCCCCGGTTGCCGGCTCCAGGAACTTGGTGGTGACGCCGATCCCCAGGGCACTGAACACCGGGCCGAGCAGGTTCCCGACACCGCCCAGCACCACGACCATGAACGAATCCACGATATAGTTCTGACCCATCTCGGGCCCGACGTTGACGATCTGGGACAGGGCGACGCCGCCGAGACCGGCCACGCCCGCGCCCATGGCGAAGGTCCACATGTCCACGCGCCGCGCCGGCACGCCCAGGGCAGCGGCCATGTCGCGGTTCTGCATGACGGCGCGCACCTCCAGCCCCAGGCGGGTGCGGTTCATCAGGAACCACACCAGCGCCACCACGAACACGGCGAACAGGAACACGCCCAGCCGGCTGGTGGACACGGTGACCCCCTGGGCGAGCTGGACGCTACCGGCGAACCACGGCGGGCTGGCGACGGTGACGTTCTGCGCCCCGAAGATGCCGCGCACCAGCTGCATGAGAATCAGGCTCACGCCCCAGGTCGCGAGCAGCGTCTCCATGGGCCGGGTATACAGGAACCGGATCACACCGCGCTCCATGAGAATCCCGACCCCGGCGGTCACCAGGAAGGCTGCGGGGACTGCCGCGACCAGGTAGTACTGGAGCATCCCCGGCGCTATCAGAGCGAACATGCTCTGGGTCATGTAGGTGGTGTAGGCGCCGATCATCAACAGCTCCCCGTGGGCCATGTTGATGACCCCCATGAGACCGAAGACGATCGCCAGGCCCATGGCGGCGAGCAACAGCACGCTACCCATGGACAGGCCGTAGACGAAGTTCGAGGAGAACGTGGCGATGCGCTCCCGGCGCTCGATCGCGGCAACGCCGGCTGCCGCCGCCTCGCGGATCTCGGCGACGGGCTCGAGATAGTCACCGTCGTCGTCGCGACCGGTGAGCTCGTCAAGATCGTCGCGCAGCCGGCTGGCGCGGACTTCGGCGATGAGCTCCACGGCCTCGAGCCGGCGCTCCGGGTCGTCGCTCTCCAGATCCAGCTGCGCCAGGGCGATATTCAGCGAGCGCTCGGCTTTGGCATCGGTCTCGTCTTCCAGGGCATTCAGGATGGCGTCGCGCATCTCCGGGCTGGGCCGTTCGGCCATCTGCTCCGCGGCGGCGCGCCGCGCCACTGGATCGTCGGAGAAAATCTGTAATGACGCGATGGTCGGGCGCAGGCTGCGCCGGATGGCGTTCGTCAGGCGCGGCTGCTGCAGTTCGGACGCGTCCAGGTCCTCGCGCCGCTCGCCAGTGACGGCCTCGCGCAGGGAACCGTCGTCGGGATCCTCCAGAATGAGCGTCTCGTCATCCGTGAAATACAGGCGCCGGTCACGCAGTGCGAACAAGGTGGGCAGCGCGTCGGGATCCTGGATCTCGGTAATAGCCGTCATGGCATCGCTGAGCTGCTGGCGATCCGTTGTTGCCAGTCCCTGCAGGGCCTCCGCCGTCTCCTCGCTCAGTTCACGCTCCTCGACGCCGGCGAGTTCCTCCTCGGCCGCCTGGGCCGGGTCTTCCTCCAGCGCCTCGGCTTCCTCTTCGGCACGGTCCAGAGCGGTATCGCCCAGCAGCGCCGGACTGCCTAGGAGCAGGCCGAGCAGGACCAGTACCTGCGCGTATCGGTGCGCCATGTCATCTCCTTGGCACAACCCTGGGGGCTGCGCGCCAATTGGAAACGGGCGAAAAGGGCATGCCGCCGGGCAGGCGGCATGCGGTCAGGCGGCCCGCGGTGCGGGCCGCCACGATCACGGGCTTAGAACTCCAGTTCTTCCTGGGGCTCTTCGCACTCGCCGCAGACGTAGGGATAGGTCCAGTCGGCGACCTTGTCCTCACTATCCTCGACGTACTGGCTCCAGGGCTCGGCACGGACGGTCTCGTCGGTCTCCCAGACCGGATAGAACTGCCCGTCCGGCTGGATCTCGCCGATGATCACCGGCTTGTGCAGGTGGTGATTCTCCTCGTCCATGCACACCTCAAAGCCCGAGGGCGCATCCACGCACTGGCCGTAGACGGCCTGACGGACCGCGTCCACGTCCGTGGTGCCGGCCTGCTTCACCGCCTGGGCCCACATGCGGATGCCGATATGGGTGGCTTCCATGGGGTCATTGGTCACGCGGTCGTCGCCACCGGAGAGGTCGTTCTCGTCCACGTACTCCGCCCAACGCTCGGTGAAGCGCTCGTTCTCCGGCGTATCCAGGGACATGAAGTAGTTCCAGGCGGCCAGGTGGCCCGCGAGGAGCTCGGTGTCGATGCCGCGCAGCTCTTCCTCGCCCACGGAGGTAGCCAGCACCGGAACGTCCACCGGGTCGATACCCTGGTTGGCCAGCTCCTGGTAAAAGGCCACGTTGGCATCGCCGTTGACCGTGTTGATCACGGCGGTGGGCGCCTCCTCGGCGAAGTCACCGATCTCGTCGACGATGCTCTGGAAGTCGTCGTGCCCGAAGGGCGTGTAGACCTCCTTGATGGCGTCGTCGTCGATGCCGTGCTCGTTGAGATAGGCGCGGACGATGCGGTTGGTGGTGCGCGGGAAGACGTAGTCCGTGCCAACCAGGTAGAACTGCTCGGCGCCGCCGCCCTGATCGCTCATGAGGTACTCCACCGCCGGCAGCGTCTGCTGGTTGGGAGCGGCCCCGGTGTAGAAGATATTGCGCGAGGCTTCCTCGCCTTCGTACTGGACCGGATAGAACATCAGGCCGTTGAGCTCTTCGAGCACCGGCAGGACCGACTGGCGGGACACCGAAGTCCAGGCACCGAAGATCACGTCCACCTCGTCGCGCTCGAGCATCTCGCGGGCCTGTTCCGCATACGTGGGCCAGTCCGAACCCGGATCCTTGACCACCGGCTCCAGCTCGCGCCCCAGCAGGCCGCCCTGCTCGTTGATGTCCTCGATGGTCATCAGCGCCACGTCGCGCAGCGAGGTCTCGCTGATGGCCATGGTCCCGGACAGCGAGTGCAGGATGCCCACTTTGATGGGCTCGTCTTCCTGGGCCTGCGCCTGGCCGAAGGCGGCCAGCCCGAGGGCCACGGCACCTCCCGCCAGCCAGCGGGTCCACTGAGAGCCCGGCTTGGTCGCATTGGTTGTGCGTATCGTCATTGTCTGCCTCCTGGTTGAGCCGAATGCCCACCTGCGCTACGCCGAGGGCAAAGGGAGCGGCCGGCGAACCGGCCCACGGTAGGCAATAGCAAGCGGTGTGCCAGTTACCCGAGAGACCACCGCGGCACTGTTTGCCGGACATTCCCGACACACCGCGTCTTCAGACTGCACACTTACGGTGCGAGCGCACTCCGGCGGTGCGTTCAGCCGGCATGCGCCCGTGGCCGCAGCATGCCCTCGCGCACGATGAAGTCGCGCACCTGCTCCAGGCCGGTGCCGCTGGCCAGATCCGTGAACACGAACGGGCGCTCGCCGCGCATGGTCCGGCTGTCCCGGTCCATCACTGCCAGGGACGCGCCCACGCGCTCGGCCAGGTCGATCTTGTTGATGACCAGCAAATCCGAGCGCGTAATCCCCGGTCCCCCTTTGCGCGGGATCTTGTCACCGGCACAGACGTCGATGACGTAGAGGGTGAGATCGGACAGCTCGGGGCTGAACGTCGCCGACAGGTTGTCGCCGCCGCTTTCCACGAACACCACCTCCAGCCCCGGCAACTGCTCGTTGAGGTCCGCCACCGCCGAGAGATTCATGGAGGCATCCTCGCGGATGGCCGTGTGCGGGCAGCCGCCGGTCTCCACGCCCATGATCCGCTCCGCCGCCAGGGCGCCCTGGCGGGTGAGGAACTCGGCGTCCTCGCGGGTGTAGATGTCATTGGTCACCACGGCGATGTTGAACTCGTCGCGCATGCTGCGGCACAGCGCCTCGAGGAGGGCGGTCTTGCCCGAGCCCACGGGGCCACCGATGCCTACGCGCAGGGCTTCGCGCTTGTCGGCCATGATTCGTTCTCCTCCGTTCAGCTGCGGAATAACCGCGAGTACTGGGTTTCGTGGCGGCTGCTGGCGATGGCCAGTCCGGGCGCGGTCCCGCCGACCGCCGCGTCGTCCAGGTCCAGGCCAACGGCCGCTGCCTCGCCCACCACCGGGGCGAGGTCCTGGAGCAGGCGCTGACCCGCAGTCTGGCCCAGCGGCACCAGCTTGATGGCCGCCGCCACCTGGTTCTCGCACCACGCCCAGAGATAGGCCTCGGCCCCTTCCGCCAGGGGGATGTCCCAGCGCGCCAGGGCCAGGGCGAAGAGGCCTGCCCAGCTGGTGTCCGCATCGCGGGTCCACGGGCGCGCCTCGGGCAGGCCCAGCTCGTCCAGCAGCCTGGCCAGGGCGCGCCCCAGGTGGTGATCCTCCGCCACCAGTTCGCGCGTCTCGCGACTGGCACGCAGCCAGCGCATGGTCTGCCGCACCGCGGCCCCGTCGTGGCGCGCCCAGGCATGGAACAACCGCGCGAGCAAGGGGATATCCACCCGGGCCAGGCCGTGGCGAAGCTGGCCCGCCAGCCAGTCCTCCGTAGCTGCCGCGTCGGCCACCCAGCCGGCCTCGATGGCGTATTCCAGTCCCGCCGAATAGCTGTAGGCGCCCACCGGCAGCGTCGGGCTCATGAGCTGCCAGAGGCGGCGGCGCGCCATCCCGGCGTCAGTGCTCGTGGTGGTGGCCATGGCCGCCTCCGTAGGCACCGGGTTCCGGCTCGAAGGGCGCTTCCGTCACCGTTACCTGCGCGCCCAGGCCCTGCACCATGGCGTCCAGGACATGGTCGTGGCGGTAGCGGGCGAAACCGTCACCGATCTGCAGCGGCACGTGGCGGTTGCCCAGGTGGTAGCAGACACGGGCCAGCTGCACGGGATCGGTGCAACGCACCGTGGACACCGTCTCCGGCGCCGCTTCGACGCGCACCACACGCCCGTCGGGGCTGCGCAGGCCGTCACCGTCGCGCAGGATCTGGCCGCGCTCGAGCACCACGCCCACTTCCGTGCCGTCGCCGAGATGGGCCCGGAAGCGGCTCTTCTGGCGCGTATCGAAGGGCAGCCGCAGCACCGCATCGGCGTTACCGGCGGCCACCCGCTCCGTGAGTTCCAGCATGGCGGGCCTCAGAACAGGAAGTAGCGCGGGGTCATGGGCAGCGGCTCCGCCGGCTCGCAGGTGAGCAGCTCACCGTCCGCGTGCACCTGGTAGGTCTCCGGGTCCACCTCCATGTGCGGCTGCCAGTCGTTGAGCACCATGTCCTTCTTGCCCACGCTGCGGCAGTCACGTACCGCCACCAGCCGCCGCTCCAGGCCGATTTGCTCGCCCACGCCGGCATCCACGGCGGCCTGGGAGACAAAGCTCACCGAGGTCTCCGTCATGGCCCGGCCATAGCTGCCGAACATGGGGCGGTAGTGCACCGGCTGCGGCGTGGGGATGGAGGCGTTGGGATCGCCCATGGGCGCCGCGGCGATGAAGCCGCCCTTGACGATGAGCGACGGCTTGACCCCGAAGAACGCCGGGCGCCACAGGACCAGGTCCGCCAGTTTGCCCGGCTCCACCGAGCCCACTTCGTGACTGATGCCGTGGGCCAGCGCCGGGTTGATGGTGTACTTGGCCACGTAGCGCCGCGCGCGCAGATTGTCGTTGTCACCGCTCTCCTGCGACAGCGGCCCGCGCTGGACCTTCATCTTGTGGGCGGTCTGCCAGGTACGGATGATGTTCTCGCCCACACGGCCCATGGCCTGGGAATCCGAGGCCAGGATGGCGAACGCCCCCTGGTCGTGCAGGATGTCCTCGGCCGCAATGGTCTCGCGGCGGATGCGCGACTCGGCGAAGGCCACATCCTCCGGAATGCGCGAATCCAGGTGGTGACACACCATGAGCATGTCCAGGTGCTCGTCGATGGTGTTCTGTGTAAACGGCCGCGTGGGGTTCGTGCTCGACGGCAGCACGTTGGATTCACCACAGGCCTTGATGATGTCCGGCGCGTGGCCGCCGCCGGCCCCCTCCGTGTGATAGGTGTGAATGGTCCGGCCCTTGAACGCCGCCAGCGTGTTCTCCACGAAGCCGGACTCGTTGAGCGTGTCCGTGTGGATACAGATCTGGACGTCGTAGTCGTCCGCCACGCCCAGGGCGCAGTCGATGGCCGCCGGGGTGGTGCCCCAGTCCTCGTGGAGTTTGAGCCCCAGCGCCCCCGCCTCGATCTGCTCGCGCAGCGCTTCGGGCCGGCTGCCGTTGCCCTTGCCGAGATACCCCAGGTTCATGGGGAAGGCCTCGGAGGCCTGGAGCATCCGGTGGATATTCCAGGGACCCGGCGTGCAGGTGGTGGCATTGGTGCCCGTGGCCGGACCGGTGCCGCCGCCCAGCATGGTGGTGATTCCCGAGGTCAGGGCCTCGTCGATGAGCTGCGGGCAGACAAAGTGGATATGGGCATCGATACCGCCGGCGGTAACGATCTTGCCCTCGGCAGCGATCGCCTCGGTGCCCGGACCGATGACGATATCCACATCCGGCTGGGTGTCCGGGTTGCCCGCCTTGCCGATGGCATGGATGCGCCCGTTCTTGATGCCGATATCCGCCTTCACCACGCCCCAGTGGTCCAGGATCAGGGCGTTGGTGATGACGGTATCCACCACGTCCTTGGCGGTGCGCTGGCTCTGACCCATGCCGTCGCGGATGACCTTGCCACCGCCGAACTTCACCTCGTCGCCGTAGGTGGTGTGGTCGCGCTCGACCTGGATCAGAAGCTCGGTATCCCCCAGGCGCACGCGGTCGCCGGTGGTGGGCCCGAACATGTCCGCATACGCGGTGCGCGAGATGGTATTACTCATGTCAGTTGCCCTCCGAGAGCGCGCCCATGACCCGTCCCTGGAACCCGTAGACGACGCCGTCGCCGGCATAGCGCACCAGGGTCACGGTGCGCTCCTGGCCCGGTTCGAAGCGCACGGCGGTACCCGCCGGGATATCCAGCCGGAACCCCCGGGCCTGCTCGCGCGGGAAGTCCAGGTAATCGTTGACCTCGTAGAAGTGGTAGTGGGAGCCCACCTGAACGGGCCGGTCACCGGTATTCGTCACGGTCACCGTGGCCGTCTCGCGACCGGCGTTGAGCGTGATATCGCCCGCGGCGGGCAGGATCTCGCCTGGGATCATGGCTCGTGCCTCCGCTACTTGATGGGTTCGTGGACCGTGACCAGCTTGACGCCATCCGGGAACGTCGCCTCCACCTGGACGTCCGGGATCATCTCCGGGACCCCGTCCTGGACGTCCTCACGGGTGAGGATCTCGCCGCCGAGGCTCATGAGCTCGGCCACGCTCTTGCCCTCCCGGGCGCCTTCCATGATCGCCGCGGAGATCATGGCCATGGCCTCCGGATAGTTGAGCTTCAGCCCCTTGGCCTGGCGGCGCTCCGCCAGCAGGGCCGCGGTAAAGACCAGCAGCTTGTCTTTCTCGCGTGGTGTCAGTTCCATGCCGTGGACTCCTCAGGTCTTCCAGATTCGGGGCGGACTCGGCCGGCGCCCCATCACCGGCTCGCGTAACACGTGCCAGGCGTGTTCCAGCACGGCTCGGGCGCGCTCGGCCCCGGGCGCCAGGCAGCGCAGGACCAGGACATCGCCCATGCGCGTGATCCCGAGACGAACACCGTCCTCCGGAACCGCCTCGCGCAACCGGGTTTCGAGCCCTTCCGGCGCCGGCGTAGCCAGCAGCGTCGCCATCACCGGGAAACCGACCAGCCCCCAGGGCCGCTCCAGCAGGGGGTCACCGCCGCGCAGATTGACCGCCTCGTGGACCATCACCTCGCCGGCGCGCTCGACCACCAGGTCCTGACGGCAGCCGCCGGCGTCGAAGGGGTCACCGCTACCGGGCCGGCCCAGGCAGACAATGTCCCAGGTACACAGCCGCGCATCCGGCGCCAGGCGGAAGCGGTTGCACAGGCGTGTCTCCGATTGCCCGTGGAGAATGGCCTCCATGGGCAGGAACTCCAGCGCGGCGCCTGCTTCCAGATCGAACACCTGCTCCTGGACCGCGGCCGCGCCGTCGGTGCGGTAGAACTTGGACGCGGCCGGCGTGGTCAGCAGGGCCTCTGCGCCTGCCCCCAGGTGCGTCTCCAGCCGCAACCGGTCGCCACCCACCAGTCCGCCCGGCGGGTGGACGATGTAGTTGTGGCAAACCGGTCCTTCCGGGTGGAAGCTGCGCTGGACCACCAGCGGTCCCTGGTGACGCCGCCGCATCAGCGCGGTGCGGCCACCGCGGACGCCGTACTCCAGGCTCAGCCAGCCCAGCCAGCCATCCCCGGCCGGCACCGATGCAGCGGCAACAGCCATTCAGACGACGACCAGCAGATACACGCTGGCGGCCAGGAGCAGGCCACCTACGGCCCGCTCCGCGCGCCGCTGACAGGCGACCCGCTCCGTCAGTCGGGCAGCGCCCGCCGCCGCGCCAAGCAGCATCGCTGTCGCCACCAAAAAGCCGACCCCAAAAGCGATAGGCGAGGCGCCCGCCGCCATCTCGGCGCCGTGGGCGTGGCCGTGTAGCACCCCGAAGACGCTCACCAGGGCGAGGCCGCCGGCAAGCCCGAGTCGCCGACCGGCCAGGACCAGCGCACCGACCACAGCCACCGAGGCCAGCAAACCCGGCTCCCAGGCGCTGCCACCGATGACGAAAGCGGACGCGAATCCGGCCAGGATCACGCTCCCGAGAGCCGCCGCCAGGGTCCGGAAATGGCCACGCTCCGCGCGGCTCGCCGCCCAGAAACCAATACCCAGAATGGCGAGGAGGTGGTCGAGTCCGAGCAGCGGATGGGCCAGTCCGGCGGTGAAACCCGCAGCGCCGTGGCCGGTGTGCGCCAGGGCCGCCGCGGGAACCAGCAGCAACAGCCCGGCAATGAGACGATTCAACATGGCAACGCTCCCCTCCGTCCCAACAATCCGCGGGCGACGGCACAGCCGCGACCGCTATGCCACCTCGCAGTGCAGAAGGCGTGCCAGGAACGAAACGGCGTGAAATCCGCTGGTTAGGGCATAACCGGCATGTTCAGACAACAACGGATGCCCTGCTTTCGTGCGCAGGAAGGTGCGGTCGCACAATTCCGGTGCATCAAGCGTGCGCGCAAGCGAATAACCCGAGTGGCGGACGCCTGCCGCCCGCTCGCGGAGCGGGGAAGGGGAATCGGATTGAACGATGGGGAGCGGACACAGGGCGAGCGCCCTGTCGTCGCATCAGGAGAGTGCAGGCAAGGGGCGGGTGACGCCGCCCCCGAGTGGTATTTCCTGCACCAATACGGGGTTTACTCGCCCTCGACCTCGACGCCGCTCTCCTCCAGGAGATACACGACGGCGTTGCGCACTTCCTCGTCGCTCAGGCTGGAATTGCCGCCGCGGGCCGGCATGGAATTGAAGCCGTTGATGGCGTGACTCACCAGCGTGTCCAGGCCCTTTTCCTCGTAGCGCTCGGACCAGTCATCGTTATTGCCGGTGACCGGCGCATTCATGGTGCCGTTGTCATGGCACGACATACAGGCGGACTCATTGACCTCGGAGCCGGACATGGCCACTTCTTCTGCGCCATCATCGTCCCCATCGCCGCCGGCCTCATCGCCGTCGCCTTCATCCTCGTTCATGGCCACGGGTGCCGACTCACCGCTCTCGCGGACGCGGCCCATGGGCTCCAGGCGTTGCTCAAGCCGCTCGCGCTCGAGCTCGGCGCGCGCCTCGTTGCGGGAGGGTTCGAAGGTGCTGGCGAACACCGCAAGCAGAGCCAGAATCAAACCGCCAACGGTGAGAAGCACCAGCATGGTGCCGAAGCTCTTGAGGAATGTCTTGTCGTCTTGCTCGCTGCTCACGCTACCCCCAGTACCTTGGACCGGCGCCGGCCGCCCGGCGGCCGCGGTTCATCTGCTCGGCGAGTATATCCGAAAGCCCCTACCCGCAAAAGTTCGCGGCCCCGCTGTCATGGACGACACCCGCCACAAGGGCTATCCTATTCAACTTGCATATAGCGCCTGTAGCTCAGCTGGATAGAGCGTCGGCCTCCGAAGCCGAAGGTCGCAGGTTCGAGTCCTGCCGGGCGCACCAAATATCCGATACTGCTCCAGCGCCCCGCCAGGAGCAGCAAGCGTAAATCGCCCCAACTCGAACCTGCGACCGTGTCAACAATCTCGCAGGTTCGAAAGGCTGCCGTCAGGCAGCCTTTGCCGCGGAGTCCGGTGTCCCGATTCAGCCGTTCGTCCGGTTGATGAGGCCCTGCCGCGTCGTAAAACCAAGGCATGGCGACCGCAATCCCCACTGAGCCAATAAAAAGGCCCAAACCGGCGCTGGCGACGCGACAGGGCCTCCCTGCGGGCGCCCCAAGGGACCGGTTTTGCTGCGTTGGCGCCGCTCGACGTGGCCTCACCACGCCTTCACGTCGCAGCCTTGCAATACCGGTCCCTTGGAGCGCATCAACCGAACGAACGGCTACATCGAGACACGAGCGACGCGGACCCGGAGGGCAAGGCGCCGGCCGGCGCCGCAGCAATCCTGCCAGGCGCACCAGTTGTTTAGGGGGTTACGGCCTTAGCGATGGCCTCCCGGTCACACCGCGTGACCAAATCGTGACTTCACCTCCCCAGGCTGCCTTACTAACCTTTAAGGAAGTAAAAGGCTCCGAACGCATCACGCTGCAGGGGGCGTATCGCTCCGTCCCCTCGCTCCCCGGTGAGCGGGCAGGGCTCTGCAGCCGGCGGAACGCAAGCAGGCACCAGCCATGACGCCACCGATGCCGCAGGTCGCGGAGGCGGAGTTACGCATTCCCGCGCGACGGTGCACGTGCGACAAGCCTCTTGTTGCCCTCGCTTAGCACTGCCCACGACACCCGCGTGCGCGTGAGCGCAAGCGCGCGATAGCACACAGCATTCCAGGCGGCGCCCATAAGCCCGGCTGAAAGCCGGGACGCCCCCGACCCGGGGAGGTAGACTCCCTACAGCGCAAATACCTGCCAGTGTACTCGCCGAGCGTGGCGGTCAGGCCCGGAGTCGAGCCTTACTGACGAGCAATCACCGCCGAAACACCACGCGGCGCACTGACGAGCGCATGCCAGACCCGTTAAGGAAACGCTGACTTTTGATACAAAATGCGCGCGCGCTCGCCGCAGGGATACTGCTGGCCTTTCTGGGCAGTTTCGGCCAGACCTATTTCATCTCGATCTTTGCCGGCGAAATCAGGCACACGTTCGACCTGTCGCACGGGCAGTGGGGCGGAATCTATACGCTGGGGACCGCCGCCTCGGCCATTGCGATGATCTGGGCCGGTGAGTGGACCGACCGCCTACGCGCGCGTGCCATCGGAGCGATCACACTGGTCTTCCTGGCCCTGTCATGTCTTGCCATGGCCTTAACGCCGTCGGCCTGGGTGTTACCGGTGGTGGTGTTCGCACTGCGCCTGGCCGGGCAGGGGATGTCGGTCCATGTTGCGCTCGTGGCCATGGGGCGCTGGTTCCAGGCGTCACGCGGCAAGGCGATCTCGGTGGCGACTCTGGGTGGCAATGCCGGCGAGGCACTGCTGCCGCTGTTATTCGTGGCCTTGCTGGCGCAAACGGATTGGCGGGTGCTATGGGTTGTTGCGGCCTGCCTGGCTCTGCTGGGGGTGCCGGTGCTGTTTACGCTGCTCACGCGCGAGCAACCGCCAGAGTCCTGGACAACGACGGATGAATCCGTCGGGATGCAAGGCCTCCACTGGAGCCGAAACCAGGCGTTCCGCCATTGGCTGTTCTGGTTCATTTTCCCGGCCCTCATCGGTCCGGCCGCCTTCACCACTGCATTTTTCTTCCATCAGGTGCATTTCGCTGCCATCAAGGGTTGGCCGCACGTGGACCTGGTGGCGCTTTTCCCCGGCTATATGGCGGTCATGATCGCGTCGATGGCCATTGCTGGCTGGCTGCTCGACAAGATCGGTACAGCGCGGCTCATGCCATGGATCCAGCTTCCCATGATCGTGGCCTTTACGCTCTTCGCCCACGGCGAGAGCCTGATGATTGCCCTGATCGGTCTCAGCTTTCTGGCACTGACATCGGGGGCGAACGCAGTGATTCCCAACGCGTTCTGGGCTGAGTTCTACGGCACGCGCAACCTCGGATCGATTAAGGCGATGGCGACCGCGGTGATGGTCCTGGGCACCGCGCTGGGCCCGGGGCTCTCGGGCCTGCTCATCGACCTGGGTCGCGGCCTGGAGGCCCAGTACCAGATCGCCGCAGGCTACTTCCTGGTCACCACCGCGCTCATGAGAATCGGTATCGGACGGGCGCTCAAAGGCGCATGCCCCACGACGGCGCCATAGCGATGCTCCTGGGGCAGCCATTGGAACAAACGGTCCGGGCTAGGGAATGATGGGGAACGATTCGAACGCGAGCGCGGTCTACGCCCCAGGGCGTAGGCGCGCGGTGCGCGCCCACCCGCGGAGCGACTTACCCAGTGCGCTTTGCGATTGAACACCAGTCAACGTGCGCAGGACTCCGTCGCGGAGGGCCGACCGCGGTCGAGCGTCCGCGCTCTTTTTTTGTCGGGCTTCACCCGGCACAACGAAGTGGAGTGGTTATGAGCCATACAGATGCGCCGCCAGACACCGATGTCAGCGGTCCCTGGGATCAAGACAATCAGGCGTGGTGGGACTGGTACGTAAGCCTCGCAGACAATGACACAGGCCCGACCAAGCTTGAGCCCGCCCCGCCACTGCCCGAAGTCACTCTGCCGTCAGATGCAGAGGTGATTGAAGAGCTGGCGACGCCGTATCCGATCACCGATGACGACGTCGCGTTTTTCCAGAAGAACGGGTTCATCAAGCTGAAGGAGGTGTTCTCACCCGGCGCTGTGGTCAAACTGCGGGCGGAGCTGCTACGGCTGCTTGAGGCCGAGTTCGACGTGAATCCGGATGACGGCGCCGTGGATCGCTTCCTCAGTCTCGAGATGGTCTGGACCGACAACCCGTTACTCGCGGCCTATGTGACGTCACCAAGGGTGGCGCAGATTTCGGCGCAGCTACTCGGCGTCGATGCCGTTCGGCTCTACCACGATAATGTGCTGGCTAAGCAGTCCGGCTGTGGTCGCACGCCGTGGCATTACGATGAGCATCATTTTCCGCTGGATACCAACGATGTCGTAACGGCCTGGGCGCCTGCACAGGCGATCCCGCTGGCCATGGGCCCCCTGGCCTTCGCGTATCCGCTGGATGTACATGAACTGGTGAACAGCGTGACGTTCGAGAAATCAGGCACCGGTTATGATCGTGGCGTCGCGGAAGTGTTCGCGCGCAACAACGTTGCGGTTGATGAAACACCGTTCGAGACGGGCGAGGTCAGCTTCCACCATAACCTGAGTTTTCATACCGCAGCGGCCAATCGCACGGACCGCAGCCGCATCGTCCTTGCCAACACGTATTACGCAGACGGCGCCCGGGTTGTCGATGCGCCCACGATGGTCTCGGGCGACTGGCAGAAATTCATGCCCGGTGTCGGCCCCGGAGATATCG
>JAWOFB010000342.1:0-3165 GCA_046482445.1 Ectothiorhodospiraceae bacterium
GATCCGGACGGCATTATTGGCGGGACTCGCAGCGGGCTGCAGCGCCCGGAGGCGGCGCGCACGATTCGCCCGCGGGCCGAAGCCATTGCCCGGGTCATGGCCGAGGCGGCGCCGGAGGACACAGTCCTGATCGCTGGCAAGGGTCATGAGGCGGAGCAAATCACCGCCGCCGGCTCACAGCCCTATAGCGACCGGGAGACCGTCGCCCGCATCCAGGCCGGAGGTGCGCCATGATCGCGGGCGATCTCGACCGGTTCGCAACGCCACTGGCCGCACGGCGCGTCGGGCCGCCGGCGGCGTTCCAGGGTGTTGCCACGGACAGCCGCAAGGTGACGCCGGGTTGCCTGTTCGTGGCCCTGCGGGGTGAGCGTTTCGACGGTCACGCATTCGTGGACGCCGCCGTGAACCAGGGTGCGGCGGCGGTGGTGGTTGCCGACGAGCCACCGAGAGGTGTTCCGGCCCTGGTGGTGGCGGATACGCGCCAGGCCCTGGGTGCCCTCGGGCAACACTGGCGGTGCAGCCACGACGCACGGGTCATCGGCGTCACCGGGAGTAACGGCAAGACCACCGTCAAGCAGATGCTGACGGCCATCCTGGGCGGCGTGGCACCGACGCTGGCGACAGCGGGGAATCTCAACAATGACCTGGGGGTGCCCCTGACCCTCTGCCGGCTGGCCCCGGAGCACCGCTTCGCGGTCATCGAGATGGGTGCCAATCACCAGGGCGAAATCGCCTGCCTCACCCGGCTGGCCGAACCGACCATCGGTGTGGTCACCAATGCCGGGCCGGCCCACCTGGAAGGCTTCGGCAGCCTGGACGGGGTCGCCCACGGCAAGGGCGAGTTGTTCGCCGGACTGCCGGACGACGGCATCGCCGTCATCAATGCCGACGACGCCTATGCGCCGCTGTGGCAGCGCCTGGCCGGCGAGCGGCGCACGCTCACCTTCGGGCTGGACGCGTCGGCCACGGTCACCGTCGCCAGCAATGCCGAAGGCGCGAGTCTGGTGCTGCCGGATGCGCGTCTGCCCCTGGGGCGCGGTGCCTGGCCGCGCCACCAGCGCGCCAACGCCGCCGCCGCGGCAGCCACCGCCCTGGCCGCCGGCGTCACCGGCGCGGCCATTGCGGCGGGGTTGGCGGCTTATGAACCGGCTGCCGGGCGCCTGGCCCGGGTTGCCGGTCCGCACGGCAGCGCCATTCTGGACGATACCTACAATGCCAATCCCGGCTCCCTGGATGCCGCCCTGGAGGTGCTCGCCGGGGAGGCCGGTCCCAACTGGCTGGTGCTCGGGAATATGGGCGAACTGGGCGAGGCTGCCGCCGAGGAGCACGCCCGCGCCGGGCGTGAAGCGCGTCGCCAGGGCGTCGAGCGCCTCTATGCCCTGGGCGAGCTCAGCGCCGAGGCGGCCCGCGCCTTCGGTACCGGCGCGCGGCACTTCGCGGATCGTGACGCGCTGATTGCGGCCCTGGCCGGTGACCTGCAGGGCGGTGTCACGGTGCTGATCAAGGGATCGCGCAGCATGGGCATGGAGCACGTGGTCGCGGGCCTGCGCCCGGATCCGGCGAACGGGGAGGACCGCTGACATGCTGTTCCATCTGGCCGGTTATCTGGAGCAATTCGAGGGCGCTTTCCGCGTCTTTCAGTACATTACGCTGCGCGGGATTCTCGGGGTCCTGACCGCGCTGGTGATCTCGTTCGTGGTGGGGCCGCTGGTGATCCGGGCACTGAGTCGCTACCAGATCGGCCAGAACATTCGCGACGACGGACCGCAATCCCACCTGTCCAAGGCCGGCACGCCCACCATGGGCGGCGCCATGATCCTCGTGGCGGTCGCCGTCGCCACGCTGTTGTGGTCGGACCTGACCAATCGCTACGTGTGGGTGGTCCTGCTCACCACGCTGGCCTTCGGGCTGGTGGGCGGGATCGATGACGCCCTGAAGCTTCGCTACGGCAACAGCCGCGGCCTGGCCGCGCGCCACAAGTACGCCTGGCTGTCGCTGGCGGGCCTGCTGGCGGCCCTGGTGCTGTTTGTCACTGCCGACGACCCCGTGGCGACGACCTTGATCCTGCCGTTCCTCAAGGACGTGAGCTGGCAACTCGGGTGGCTGTTCATCCCGCTCACCTACCTGGTCATTGTGGGGGCGAGCAACGCCGTCAACCTCACCGACGGGCTGGACGGCCTGGCGATCAACCCGTCCGTGCTGGTGGGCGGTGCCCTGGGGGTCTTCGCCTACGTCTCCGGTCACTACGAGTTCGCCAACTACCTGGGCATCCCGTACGTCCCCGGCGTCGGCGAGGTGGTGATTTTCTGCGGTGCCCTGGTGGGTGCCGGGCTCGGCTTTCTCTGGTTCAACGCCTATCCCGCCCAGGTGTTCATGGGCGATGTGGGCGCGCTCGCCCTCGGCGCGGCGCTGGGTGTGGTGGGCGTGGTGGTTCGCCAGGAAATCGTGCTGGCCATCATGGCCGGCGTGTTCGTGGTGGAGACACTGTCGGTGGTGCTGCAGGTGGGCTCGTACAAGCTCACCGGTCGGCGGATCTTCCGCATGGCCCCGCTGCACCACCACTTCGAGCTCAAGGGCTGGCCGGAGCCGCGGGTCATTGTGCGGTTCTGGATTGTCACGGTGATCCTGGTCCTGGTGGGCCTGGCTTCGTTGAAGATCCGGTGAGGCAGGCAGTCATGGCCAAGCGGGCGCAGACAACCATGGTCGTCGGGCTGGGGCAAACCGGCGCGGCGTGCGTGCGCTTCCTGCGTGCGCAGGGGCTGCCCGTCGCCGCCATGGACACCCGGCGCGAGCCGCCGGCCGCCGCCTCCGTGCGTGACACCGACGCCAGCATCCCGCTGCATCTGGGCGGACTGGACGCCGCCGCCCTGGCGGATGCCGGCGAGATTGTGGTCAGCCCCGGCCTGGCGCCGGATGAGCCGGCCCTGGAGCAGGCCCGCTTGTATGGTGTGCCGGTGATCGGGGAGATCGAGCTGTTCGCGCGCTATGCGCGGGCACCGGTGGTGGCCATTACCGGGTCCAACGGCAAGAGCACGGTGACAACCCTGGTGGGGGAAATGGCCGCGGCGGCGGGCAAGCGCGCCGGCGTGGGCGGCAACCTGGGACCACCGGCAATCACGTTGATTCAGGACCCGGAGCCGGATGTCTACGTTCTGGAGCTGTCCA
>JAWOFB010000349.1:0-2698 GCA_046482445.1 Ectothiorhodospiraceae bacterium
CCGCAGGCGCGCATCCAGGCTGGAGAACGGCTCGTCCAGGAGCATCACCTGCGGTTGCGGTGCCAGGGCCCGGGCCAGGGCGACGCGTTGCTGCTGGCCACCGGACAGAGTGTGGGGATAGGCATCGGCCCAGTCACTGATACGCAGCTGGCGCAGCAGGGCCCGGGCGCGTTCGCGGCGCTCCCGCGACGGTAGCCGGTCCAGACCGAAGATCACGTTGCGCATCACCGACAGGTGAGGGAACAGCGCCGCTTCCTGAAAGACCAGGCCCACGTTGCGGGCTTCCGGCGGGACATGGGTGCCGTCACCGGCGGCCACGCAGGTATCGCCGATGAACACGGATCCCGCATCCGGCGCGTCCAGGCCGGCGATCAGGCGCAACAGCGTGGTTTTACCGCACCCCGACGGCCCCAGCAGGCAAACCACTTCCCCCGGCTGCGCGTCCAGGCTGACGTCCGCGACAGCCGGGGTGCCCTCGAATGCGCGGCTCACCCGCGCGACCGTGAGCGCCGGCGCTCCCGGGCCAGCCCGCCGATTGGGGCTACCTGTGACCGCCTCGCCCTGCTGCACGGCCGTCGCCATGGGTGTCACCTCCGGGATTTACGACTGCGGATGGATCTCATCGGGCGCACCGACGCGGTCACGCGTGCGTGGATGGTATGCAAATGGGAATGATTTGTACAAGCGAAGCCGTCCCCGGACACGGTCCGCCGCCCGCACTGCCTGCCGGAAACGCCATTGCTGCGAGAATCGCCCCTGCTGCACCCGCAATGACACCGCAGAACCACCCCGTACGGGGACGCCGCACCGCATGCCGGGTTTTGTCGCAACCGGGGCGCGCAAGTGCACCGCAGCCTTCTTGACGACGGATCCGAGAACCTGTGTACTGCTCATCCAAGTGAATGCGAAAGATTCTTATTTGTAAGAGTTCTGTGACACCAACCGACCGGGAGGACGCATCCATCATGCGCGCAACACTGGGTAATACCGTCTCCGCCAGCCTTGTTTCGGCACTAGTCCTGGCCTCGAGCAGCGCCTTCGCCGACGGCACCGTCAATGTCTATTCGGCGCGTCACTACGACACGGATGACGCACTGTACGAGGCGTTTGAGGAGGAGACCGGCATCGAGGTGGAAGTCCTGGAGGCCGACTCCGATCAGCTCATCGAGCGCATTGAGCGTGAGGGCGAGGCCAGCCCGGCGGACGTCATGATCACCGTGGACGCCGCACGTCTGTGGCGCGCCGAAGAGGCGGGTGTCTTCCAGAGCATCGAGTCCGAGACCCTGGACGAGCGCATCCCCGACCGCCTGAGTCACCCGGACAACCTCTGGTTCGGCTTCAGCCAGCGCCTGCGGACCATTTTCTACAACCGCGAGGCGTTCGACCCGTCCGAGATCGAGAGCTACGAGGACCTGGCCGACGAGCGCTTCCAGGGCGAGATCTGCATTCGTTCGTCCAGCAATATCTACAACCAGTCGCTGCTGGCCTCGCTCATCGCCGAGCACGGTGCTGATGACGCCGAGGAATGGGCCCAGGGTGTTGTCGACAACATGGCGCGTCAGCCCCAGGGCGGGGACACGGACCAGATTCGCGGCGTGGCAGCCGGCGAGTGCAACCTGGCCGTGGCCAACCACTACTACTACGTGCGGCTGCTCAAGTCGGATGACCCGGACGACCGTGAGGCGGCCCGCAAGGTGGGCATGTTGCTGCCCAACCAGGACGGCCGCGGCGCCCATATGAACGTCGGCGGTGCCGGCGTGGTGGCGAATGCCCCGAACCAGGACAACGCGGTGCGTTTCCTGGAATTCCTGGCCTCGGAGCAGGCCCAGGAACTGTTCGCCACCGCCAATAACGAGTTCCCGGTGGTCGCGGGCGTCAAGCGCGACCCGGTCCTGGAGTCCTGGGGCAACATCAACGTCGACGACGTGAATGTCTCGGAACTCGGCGAAAACAACGACGAGGCAGTGCGCATCTTCGATCGCGTCGGCTGGCGCTAAGCCCGGCCCGCGGGCAGCTCCGACGCCCGCGACTGCAGCCCATGACGGCCGGACCCGGTAGCGGGCTCCGGCCGTTTTCGTTGCTGGCGCACCCGGCCCTCACGCGATGGTCGCCGGAGCGGATTAGCCGGCTGCACCCCGCATCAGCCGGGGTTGGTCGCCACGGCGGCCCAGGGCGTGGTCCACGAACAGCGCGCGGGCGAACGGCAGACGGTCGGTGAGGCCCAGGCCCGCGTTGCGCAGGACACTGCGGAGCGGGTCGTCATTGCTGAACAGCCACTGGAAGCCGTCCATGGCCCGCTGCATCAGGGCATTGTCGCCCCGCCGCCGGCGCGCATAGCGCCGCAGGGCGGCCGTCCCGCCGATATCGCGCCCGGCGCGAGCCGTATCGGCCAGCACGTCCACCAGGGCGGCGGCGTCCAGAAAGCCGAGATTCACCCCCTGACCAGCCAGCGGGTGAATCACGTGCGCGGCATCCCCCACCAGCGCCACCCGCCGTGCCGTGTAGTCCCGGGCGTGCAGGCGCTGGAGGGGGAAGGCGGCGCGATCACTGCTGGCCGTAATGGCCCCGAGCACGGACTCGCTGGCCTCCGTCAGGGCCACGTTGAACGCGGCCTCGTCCATGGCCTCGAGTTCGGCGGCACGCGCCTCGTCCACCGACCACACCAGGGAGCAACGCCCGTCGGCCAGGGGCAGCAGGG
>JAWOFB010000368.1:0-2625 GCA_046482445.1 Ectothiorhodospiraceae bacterium
GCGCCACGCCCGAGGCCATGGAGGCCCGCGGGTTCCGTCCGGTGGGCCGGGACTTCCCCGTCTTCCTCCACCCGGAGACCCACGAGGAGTACGCCCTGGCCCGGACCGAGCGCAAGACCGGCCGGGGCTATCACGGCTTCCACTTCCACGCCACGCCCGAGGTATCGCTGGAGGCGGACCTGGCGCGGCGCGATCTCACGGTCAATGCCATGGCCGAGGCCCCGGACGGCTCGCTGGTCGACCCGTTCGGCGGCCGTGACGATCTGGCCGCGCGGCGACTGCGCCATGTCACCGACGCCTTCCGCGAAGACCCGGTCCGCATCCTGCGGCTGGCCCGGTTCAGCGCACGCCTGGCCCCGTACGGCTTCGCACCGGCAGCGGATACCCTGGCGCTGTGCCGGGCCATGGTGGCCGACGGCGAGGTGGATCACCTGGTGCCGGAGCGCGTCTGGCAGGAGCTGGCCAAGGCGCTCGAGGAGGACCAGCCATCGGCCTTCTTCCGTGTGCTGCGGGACTGCGGGGCGCTGGCGCGGGTCATCCCGGAAGCGGCCGCGCTGTTCGGGTCCCCCCGCAACAACGCCGCTGGTGCCAGCGTCGACGCCGGCGAGAACGGGCTCGCGGCGCTGGACACCGCCGCGGCGGCAGGCGCGGACAAGCGCATCCGGCTGGGCCTGGCCTGGCAATTCCTGGGCACGGCACCAGAAGGCACTGATACCGACCCGGAACCAACGGTGCGCGCCCTGGCCGAGCGACTGCGCGTGCCCAACGACGAGCGCGCCATGATCACGCTCTGCGCGCGCCACCTGCCGGCCATCCACGCCGTCGCCACGGCGCCCGCGGAGGCCGTGGTGGCACTGCTGGAAGCCGCCGATGCGTACCGCCAGCCGGAGCGTTTCCGGGCCGTGACCCGGGCGGCCGAACTGGACGCCCGCGCCAGCGGTGTCCGCTCGGCGGATGCCGATTACCCGCCGCGCGCTTACCTGGATCGGTGCCTGGAGGCGACCGCCGCCATTACCGGCGGGCCGTTCGCGCGCGAGGGGCTCCGTGGTCCCGCCATCCGCGCGCGGGTGCATGCCGAGCGCGTAGCAACGGTGGCAGCGCTGGCCGACGCCGCCCCGGGCACCGCCTACTAACCTTTAAGGAAGTAAGCCGTCCGGCTCAGGCGTCCCGCGAGCCGCCGGCTGCGCCCGTGGCTGCATGGGGAGCAGCGGATGCGTCGCGCAGCCGGTAAATCGTCAGCGGTTCGCTGACACCCCGGATGTGGGCCTCGCGTGGCGCTTCGCAGGCCATGCCGGCGGCCTTGTCGACACTCCCGCGCACGGCTTCCGAGACCACGATGTCTCCGGGATTGGCCCAGCCGCACAGGCGCGCAGCCAGGTTCACCGTATTGCCGATGACCGTGTAATCCAGGTGTTCCCCGGAGCCGATGTTGCCCGCAACCACCGGCCCCCGGTGGATGCCGATGCCCAGCGGGATCGCCAGGTCGTCGCCCTGCATGGCATGGTTTTCCGCCATCATCTCCAGCGCGCAGGCACAGGCGTCGCGGGTCATGGCGTCGCCGTCAAACACCGCCATGATGCCGTCGCCACTGAACTTGTCCACGTACCCGCCGTGGGCGTAGACCGACTCCACCTGGCTGCCCAGGTGCCGGCTCACCGAGGCGAACAACTGCCCGGGCGGAATGGACTGGGCCAGCGCCGTGAAACCGCGGATATCCGAGAACAGGATGCAGACATCCTGCTGCTCCGGCTCGGCGAAGCCCTCCCCGGGGGCGGCGTTTTGCACGATCTGGCGCAGACGCGGCGAGACGTACCGGGCCAGGTTGGCGCGCACACGCTCGAGCTCGTGGGCGTAGTCGGCCTTCTCCAGCAGGTTGAGCAGCCGCGCCCGCACCACCACCGACTCCAGGGGCAGGCGCAGGAGATCGTCACAGCCGGCGGCGAAGGCCTGCTGCCAGGTGGCACGATCATCGGCCTGGGCGGTGAGCAACACCGGCGCCAGGTAGTAGCCGGGCTCGTCGCGCAGCCGGCGGCACAGGTCCAGGCCCGCCTCGCCGTGGGCATCGATGTCCAGCAGAAAGGCGTCGAAGCGGTGATTCCGCACGCGCTCCAGCACGGTTTCGGGGTCGGTGACATACTCCACGCGGAAGCCCAGCGGCTCCAGAATGCCCCGGGCCGACTGTTCCCCCGTTCCCGGCTCCCCCGCCAGGACCAGAACACCGCGTTGCGGCATCCCTACACGCATGCTCTCCTCCCGGCCGCGCGCTACGCCGCTTGCCGCCATGATGGCATCAAAGACTGGCTATTTGATTGTAGAGCGAAAACCCCCCGGGTGTCGGCATGGCGGGCGTCCCCGCTGCCAGGACGCGGAAGCGCTCACCCATGGCGCCCGGCAACAGCAGGGCCTTGGCCTGCTGCGCCAGACGCGCCTGCGCCACCGGGTCGCTGACGGCCTCCTGCTCCAGGCGATCCGTGATGCCGGCACCCAGCAGGAACTGGGCCTGGGTCGCAAAGCCGAGGACCGCAAGACCGGCATCGTCGGCGGCCAGGGCCGCTGCCGTGAAATCCACGAACGCCGACAGATCCTGCAGCCCCGGGGCCGGCAACGGATCCCAGTGGGCCCGGT
>JAWOFB010000378.1:0-4853 GCA_046482445.1 Ectothiorhodospiraceae bacterium
AGAGCGTACGGAGACGACCCGCTGTTCGCCGCAGAGGACCCGGACGCGGACCCCGATGAGGCTGCGCAACCCATCACGACCCGCCCGGAAGTGACCTTCAACGACGACGGCGAGACCTTGGTACTCTTCGGAACGGGCAAGTATATCGAGAACTCGGACGCCACGCCGGGTGAGGACCCGCGCGTGGAATCCGTCTACGGTGTCGAGGATGCATCCGGCGGCACGGTGGAACGCAGCGACCTCTATGAGCAGACGATCGACCGCGAGGAGACGGAAGACGGCACAACCTTCCGCGTTATCGAACCGGAGAGTGAAACCGATTTCAACAACACGAACAGAAAAGGCTGGCACCTGGATCTGGTGTTGAACGATAACAACAACGGCGAGCGGGTGATCTTCGACCCGGTCTTGCGCGGTGGTCGCCTGATCGTGAACACGCTGGTGCCCAACGACGACCCCTGCAGCACAGGAGGTGTCGGCTGGAGCTACAGCCTCAACCCGTTCTCCGGGGACCGGTTGCAGTATAACGTCTACGACGTGAACAACGACGGGGATTTCAATAGCAGTGACAACCTCGGCGGAGACACGGTCTCCGGGGAGAAGAACGACTTCGGCGCGTCACCGGGTTCATCGTTCGACGCCGGGGATGAGCGGTACAGCGTCGGATCCAACCCGAACGGCCCGCCGCGGGTCGAAGAGGAGCCCCTGGGCACACTGCCCATCGGCCGGCAACTCTGGAGGCAATTGCGGTAATTGTCTCAGCCGGGGCCGCGCGCGAGTGCGGCCCCGGCTTTGCCCCGCACGGCTGCTGTAAACGACCGACCCAGTGGAGTTGATCGAATGCGAAAACGCGGATCCGTTGGTTTTACCCTGATCGAGGTCATGATTGTCGTCGCCATCGTGGCCATTCTCGCCGCGTTCGCCTATCCCGCTTACCAGAATCAGGTGCAGGACTCCCGGCGTAGCGACGGGCAGAGTGCCCTGACCCAGGCGGCACAGCGTCTGGAACGGTGCTATACGGCGGATCAGGATTACACTGATGGCGGTGGCAACGCGTGTACGACGCTGGGCACATCAGACGAGGGCTACTACAACATCACCGCCGACAGTATTTCCCGGGACAGCTTCACGCTCCATGCAGAACCAACCAACGGCGGCCCCCAGGAAGACGACCGCTGCGGCACGTTGACTCTGGACAACCAGGGCAACAAGGGGAGCACGGTAACCGGGGCGAATGACTGTTGGTGACGCTGTTGCGCCCCGCACTACGCCACCAACAACCGGATCGCGCCGTCACTTGCGACGGTTGCAGACCGTTAGTTGCGAGCCCATCAAACCAAGTACCGAAGTCTGGTCAGTTTGTAGATTGAGATAACCGCGGAACGGGCGACAGGCAGTCGCCTTCGGCACAACATGGAGGTTTTTTGCCATGGAAAGCCGGACTGCGAACGGATTCACACTCCTCCAGTTGCTGATCACCGTGACCGTCGCCGCAATCCTGGCCACCGTGGCGGTGCCCGCGTTTCAGGAGTTCCTGGAGCGCCAACGCAGTCAGGCGGCGATAGCCGAGTTACGCAATGCCCTGGCGCTGGGCCGGCAAGAGGCTGCGCAGAGTGGCTCCTCCGTAACCGTCTGCCCGACAGCGAACGGCGAGGCCTGTCGCAACGACGGTGACTGGTCGGACGGCTGGATGGTTTTCGAGGATCCCGACCGGCTGGAGACCTGCGACGATGCCGGTAACGGTCAGTGCAACCACGGCGGGCGCGTATTTTCGGTCCACCCCGGCGTGTCGGGCGCTGTCACCATCAATGGCAACGCCCTGATCGAGGACGCCGTGACCTTCCGCCCGCAGGGCTTCGCCAAGCTGTCCAACGGCACGTTTACCGTTTGCAGTGCCGACGGCGAGATCCTGCGAGGCTTGGTGGTGGCATGGTCCGGCCGGATGCGCAAAGCCGGGCCGGGAGACAGCACCGCTTGCCCGTAGAGCGGGCAGAGAGCCCGAATTGACGGTGTGGGTTGTTCGCTACGCCCCAGCCGAGTCAGTGGCGCGCACCAGGTCCCGGGGCAGGGAGAACACCACGTTTTCCTCGCGGCCCTTGAGCTCCCGCGGGTCCTGAACACCCCAGTGGCCGAGTTGTTCAATGACCTCCTCCACCAGCTCCTCGGGGGCCGAGGCGCCGGAGGTCACGCCGATGCGCTCGAAGCCCTCGATCCAGTCGCGCTGCAACTCCTCGGCGGAGTCGATCTGGTACGTGGGGATGCCCATGCGCTCGCCCAGCTCCCGCAGGCGCGAGGAGTTGGACGAGTTGCGGGCGCCGACCACGATGAGCACCTCGGCCTCGGCGGCCAGTTCCTTCACGGCGTCCTGGCGGTTCTGGGTGGCGTAGCAGATGTCGTCCTTGCGCGGGCCCTGGATGGCCGGGAAGCGCTCGCGAAGCGTTTCGATGATCGCGGCCGTGTCGTCCATGGACAGGGTGGTCTGGCTGACGAAGGCGAGATCCTCCGGATTCTTGACCTCGAGCTGCTCGGCGTCCGCCACGCTCTCCACCAGGTAGATGCCGCCGCCCTGGGCGCCCTCGCCTACGTACTGCCCCATGGTGCCCTCGACTTCCGGGTGGCCGTCGTGGCCGATGAGCACCACCTCGCGCCCGGCGCGGGCGTGCTTGCCCACCTCCAGGTGGACCTTGGTCACCAGCGGGCAGGTGGCGTCGAACACCTGCAAACCGCGTTCGGCGGCTTCGTCCCGGGCGGACTGCGGCACGCCGTGGGCGGAGAAGATGGCCGTGGCGCCCTCGGGGATCTCGTGGACCTGCTCCACGAACACGGCGCCCTTGTCCCGCAGATCATCCACCACGCGCCGGTTGTGCACCACCTCGTGGCGCACGTAGATGGGCGCGCCGAAGTTCTCCAGGGCCCGCTCGACAATGACGATGGCCCGGTCGACGCCGGCACAGAAACCGCGGGGATTGGCGAGGAGTACGCGTGGCATGGGATCCGTCCGGTCAATCTACTAGGTAGGTGCATTGTATCCCGTGCCCGGGGATGGCACCAAAACGCCGCCGGTCAGCCCGGTCGCGGGCGCCCTTCCAGGAAGAAGGCGTGCACCAGAACCAGCACCACGCCGACAGTGATGGCGGAGTCGGCGATGTTGAAGATGGGGTAATGCCAGTCGCCCCAGTGGACGTGGATGAAGTCCACCACGTGGCCGTAGGCCAGCCGGTCGATGGCATTGCCCACGGCGCCGCCGAGAATCAGGGCCAGGCCTACAATCTGCCAGCGCTCCGTGGCGGCAATGCGGCGTAGCCAAACCACCAGGACGACACTGACGGCCAGCGCAAACCCGGTGAACAGCCACCGCTGCCAGCCACCGGCACTGCCCAGGAAGCTGAAGGCAGCGCCGGTGTTGTAGCTCAGCGTGAGGTTGAACACCGGCAACAGGGCTACGGGCTCATGGTAGGTCAGCCACGCCTGGGCGGCCCACTTGCTCAACTGGTCGAGCACGAGGGTCACCGCGGCGATCACGCCCCACGCCGGCAACGGCAGCCGTGTCACGGCATTCCCTCTCAGGCCACGCTCCGGACTTCGCCGCCGGCTTCGATGTTGGTGACACAACGCTGGCACAGCGCCGGGTGATCGCTGTGCGTGCCCACTTCCGGCCGGCGGTGCCAGCACCGGTCGCAGCGCACGTGCTCCGAGGCCGCCACGGCAATGCCCAGGCTGCCCCCGGATTCCAGGCTGACCTGGCTGGCACCCGCGGGCGCCTCGGCTGCCGGGTGCACACGGGCCTCCGAGGTGATGAGCAGGAAGCGCAGCTCCTCGCCCAGGCTTTGCAGCCGCTCCAGCAACGCCGGCTCACAGTAGAGGTCCACCACGGCATCCAGGTTGGCGCCGATGCGCCCGTCGGCACGCAGCGGCTCCAGCTCCCGGGCCACGGCCTCGCGCACCTCGATGACCTGATCCCAGAAGGCGCGGTCGAAGCCGTCGTCCCCGGCCAGGGCAAACAGGCCGTCGTACCACTCGGCGGTGAACACCGTGCGCTCGCGCTCGCCCGGGATGTGCTCCCAGATCTCGTCCGCCGTGAAGCTGAGCACCGGCGCAATCCAGCGCACCAGGGCCTCGACGATATGGTACATGGCGGTCTGGCAGGAGCGCCGCGCCAGGCTGTCCGCCGGGGTGGTGTACTGGCGGTCCTTGGTGACGTCCAGGTACAGGCTGCCCAGTTCCACCGTGCAGAAGTTGTGCACGCGGTGATAGACGCGGTGGAACTCGTAGTGGTCGTAGTCGCGCACAATGGCGTCCTGGACCTGCAGCGCCCGGTCCACCGCCCAGCGGTCGAATGGCAGCATGGACTCGGGTGCCACGCGGTCCCGGGCCGGATCGAAACCGTCCAGATTGCCCAGCAGGAAGCGCGCGGTATTGCGAATGCGCCGGTAGGCATCCGCCGTGCGCTGGAGGATGGCGTCGGAGACGGCGAGCTCGCCGCTGTAGTCCGAGGACGCCACCCACAGCCGCAGCACGTCCGCCCCGAGCTTGTTCATCACCTCCTGGGGCGCGATGACGTTGCCCATGGACTTGGACATCTTGCGCCCCTCGGCGTCCACGGTGAAGCCGTGGGTAAGCACGCTGCGGTAGGGGGCTGCATCGCGCATGGCCGTGGAGGTGATCAGCGACGACTGGAACCAGCCCCGGTGCTGATCCGAACCCTCCAGGTACAGATCCGCCGGGATGCGGAAGCGGTCATCGCCTTCCAGCACCGTGGCATGAGTGACACCGGAGTCGAACCACACGTCCAGGATGTCCCTTACCTTCTCGTAGCGCCCCGCCTCGTCGCCCAGCAGATCCTCGGGCTCGAT
>JAWOFB010000379.1:0-7376 GCA_046482445.1 Ectothiorhodospiraceae bacterium
ACCCAGGGTCACCGTGTCGGCACAGCCGTGGAAATAGATATAACGCCGCATGGTGTCTACATTGCCGAAGCGGTTGCGCCCGGGTTCACGGCCGCACAGCCAGAGGATGCGCGTGAGAATCCAGTCCCGGCCCGGCTGGGCCGCCATGAGCTCGGGAGACCAGATCTCCCCGGTCCAGCGGCGGCCGCGGAATACGCCGCCCACGGGCACGCCCTCCCCGATGCGCGCCCGGATCACGTGCCAGCCCCGCGGCGTGCAGAACGAGCCGTCCTGCTCGCCGGGCCCGTTGGCCGCCGTCGAGACCGGGTAGCGCACGACCCGGTCGCCGTGGACGCGTTCCAGTTCCTGGCGGTCGAGCAGCACGCGCAGCCAGGGGCTTGCAACGCCGGTCACGACCACTCCTTGTACGGGTGGCGAACCAGGCTGACGTTGTAGTAGCGCGGATCATCCGAGACCTCGGCACCCAGCCAGTCCGGTGCCGTATAAGGCTCATCGGCGCGCTCGAGCTCAAGCTCCGCGACCACCAGCCCGGCGTTGTCGCCGAAGAACTCATCGACTTCCCAGGTGTGACCGGCGTAGTGAACATGGTGGCGCGTCTTCTCGATGAGCGGGCCTTCGCACAGATGGGCCAGCATTTCCTCGGCATCACGCAATGGCACGGCATACTCGTACTCGTGGCGCTCGATGCCGAGGGTGGCACTTTTGATGTTGAGCCAGGCCGCGTCGTCGGTGGCACGCACGCGCACCGAGGCCCGCGGCGTACCGCCGAAATACCCCTGCCGGATGACCTGGCTGTGCGCCACGCTGCCGCGCCAGGCGTCACTGGTTACCAGGAACTTGCGCTCGATTTCCGCCGCCACGGACCCTCCTGACACCGATTGTCGCAACGCGCGATGATAACGCATCAGACACGCCACGGGGCCGGCGTCGCGCCCCCGGGAGGCGCGGGGCGACAAGCCTGTTAGAATCGCGTGCAAACAATCCCGAAAGGAGACACGCCCATGAAACGCCTGGTTATGCTCCGTCACGGCCAAAGCGAGTGGAACCTGGAAAACCGCTTCACCGGCTGGCACGACGTGGATCTGACGGAACAGGGCCGCGAGGAAGCCCGCGCCGCTGGCGAGCTGCTCCGCGCCCATGGCTACGCCTTCGACCGGGCCTATACCTCGGTGCTCAAGCGCGCCATTCGCACCCTCTGGCTGGCGCTGGACGCCATGGACGCCATGTGGATCCCGGAGACCAAGAACTGGCGGCTGAACGAGCGCCATTACGGGGCGCTGACCGGGCTGGACAAAAGCGAGACGGCCGCTCAGTACGGCGAGGACCAGGTCCACACCTGGCGCCGCAGCTACGCCACCCCGCCGCCGGAACTGGCCTCCGACGACGACCGCCATCCGCGCTTCGATCCGCGCTACAGCGACCTGCCCGCCAGCGTGCTGCCGGCGACGGAATCGCTCAAGACCACCCTCGAACGCGTATTGCCCTACTGGGAATCGGACATCCGGCCGGCACTGAAGGACAACGACACCCTGTTGATCGCCGCCCACGGCAACAGCCTGCGAGCCCTGGTGAAGCACCTCCAGGGGATTAGCGACGAGGCCATTACCAGCGTCGAGATTCCCACGGGCCAGCCGCTGGTCTTCGAACTCGAAGACGATCTGTCGGTGCGCGAGGAATACTACCTGCGTGACCGGGCGGTCCCGGGCGCCTGAGCCATGGCGGGCGAGCAGGACACCGGCATGCCCGCATCACCGCCGATCGCCCTGGTGACCGGTGCCAATCGCGGCCTTGGCTTCGAGACCGCGCGCCAGCTCGGGCGCCTTGAACACCGGGTCCTGCTGACCAGCCGCGACGGCATCAAGGGCAAGGCGGCCACGGAAAAGCTCCAGAGCGAAGGCCTGGATGTGGTCTACCACCCGCTGGACGTGGACCGGGAGGACAGCCGTAACCGGCTTTTCCGCTTCATCCGGGAGCGCTTTGGCCGGCTGGACGTCCTGGTGAACAATGCCGGCATCATGCCCGAGGGACAGCCGGAACAGGCGCAACAGGCCTCGGTGCTGGAAACGGGGCTGGAGCCTGTTCGCGCCTGCATGGAAACCCACCTGTACGGGCCGTTGCGCCTGTGCCAGGAGGCGGTGCCGCTGATGCGGCGCAATGGCTACGGGCGCATCGTCAACATTTCCACCGCGCTGGCCCAACTCGCGGAGATGCGGGGTGGATTCGCCGGCTACCGATTCTCCAAAGTCGCGCTCAATGCCATGACGCGGGCCATCGCGGCCGAGGTGCGCGGTGACAATATTCTGGTCAACGCCGTCAATCCGGGCTGGGTGCGAACGCGCATGGGCGGCGGCCAGGCCCAGCGCACCCCGGCGGAAGCGGTGCGCGGCATCACCTGGCTGGCGACACTCGACGAGTCCGGGCCAAACGGCGGCTTCTATCAGGACCGCATGGCCATCAACTGGTAGGCAACACACGCGCCGCGGGCGCAGCGGACGCATCGGGACCATGACTGCCACGGCGAAAACCCGTATGCATCGTTCAGACTGGACCAGGGAGGCTGTATGCGATTACTCGGCATCGTGCTCAGGGTGGCTCTGGTGTTTCTCCTCGCCGGGGTTGCCGTCGTCGCCGGCACACTCATCCGCAATGCCCCGCCCCTCATGGACCCGCCGGGGCCGGTCATGCGCCTGGGGACCTACCTGACCACCAACTCGGTGACAGTGCATGAGCACGCCATGCAGCCGGAGCTGCGACCGCGTCTGTATGACGCCCCACCGGAGACGACCTGGGAAGCAGCACGGGCCGCCGCGGAGCGTCTGCAGTGGGAGATCACCGAAGCGGATCGCGACGAGCGTACGCTGGCTGCCGTTGCCGAGAGCCCGTTCCTGCGCTTCCGCGATGAGATCCGGATCGAGGTACAGCCGGCTGAACCCGAGCTGAGCACCCTGCGCTTCCGGGCGCACTCAAGGGTTGGTCGCGGTGACCTGGCCATGAACACCCGCCACCTGCTGGACTTCCGCCAGGCCCTGCGCGGGGAACTCAATGCCCTCCTGGCCGAGAACGCGGCGGGCGAGTAGCACGGCGCCGCGCGGCGGCCGGCCACAAAAAAACCCGGCAGGGCGTACCTGCCGGGCTCCGTGCTGACGTCGAGCGCCTTACAGCTCGCCGCTGACCCAGTAGTCAACCCGATCGGACTCATCCTCGACGAACTTCTCCACGGCCTCCTCGTAGGAATTCTCCTGCGCGTAGGCCATGTAGTTCTCGAGCATGGAGATCGGGATGTACATCCGCGAGACGATCGCCGTGATCTCCGGGGCGTCCGCGTGGAAGCCCGTTCGGGACAGGGCGTGGACCCGCTCCGGACCGCCGAGGGAGCCTTCCGGATCCTCGAGATAACGCAAATCGTAGGCACCGAACTTCCAGTGCGGGCTCCAGCCCGTGACCACGATCCACTCCTCGCGGTTGACTGCGCGGTCCAGGGCCGCCGTCATGCCGGAGCCGCTGGAGAACTGCAGATCGTAGTCCAGCTCGTAGTCCTCGACGGCATCCTCGGACAGGTTGGACAGGCCGGCGCCCGGATCAATGCCGGTAATGGTGCCGTCAAGTTTCTCGCGGACCGAGTCATCCTTCAGGTCCTCGATGGAGCTGAGCTCGTCCTCGGGGATGTAGTCCGGCACCACCCAGCCCAGGCGCGCACCGTTGTACAGCGGCCCCAGGTCCGTGTACTCGCCGGCGATACCCTCCAGGTAATCCCCGTGGGTACCCGGCTGCCAGGACATGAGCATCATGTCCACGTCGCCGCTGGCGATCCCCTGATACTGCGGCGCGATGTCGGTCTGCGTCAGCTCGACGTCGTGGCCGTTCTCCTCGAGAATCTCATTGGCCAGCTTGGTGACGAACTCGGCGTCGGACCAGGCGGTCCAGCCAATGGTGACTTCCTCCGCCGAGGCGCTAGTGCCGGCCACGGCAGCCCCCAAAATGGCAGTAGTCAGAGCACGACTCGTGAGTTTCAACATGGTTGTGACTCCTTAGTTGCTCTCGTCAAACCGGGAAATCCCCGGCCCTGCACGGTTACCCGAACCCGTCGGGTATGGGGTGCCGCCGGTACGTCCGCGACGACACCGCCCGGAGGCTGTCGGACTCGGGCCTCGAAACGCGCCACCCGAGGCCGACAAACTCCGTGTGCCTGTTCCGGGGGCCATCGACAGGCCTCCGGAGGTCCCCGCGCCCGTCAGGCTGACTCGCTCTGCATGCCGAACAGTCGGCGCACGCGCGCCAGGAGCGACTCGCGCTGCGGGCCACCATAGGTCGGGGCGAAGCTCTGGGTGATCCGGTCCAGCAGGATGGCGAGGATCACGACACCCAGGCCGCCCTCGAAGCCCATGCCCACGTTGAGCCGCTGGATGCCCGTGAGCACGGTGTTACCCAAACCACCTGCCCCGATCATGGAGGCGATAACCACCATGGACAAGGAGAGCATGATGGTCTGGTTGATGCCCGCCATGATGTTGGGCAGCGCCAGCGGCAGCTGCACCTTGAACAGCAACTGCCGATCCGTGCAGCCAAAAGCGCGCCCGGCTTCCACGTTCTCCGCGCCCACCTGGCGGATGCCCAGGTTGGTCAGGCGCACCGCCGGCGGCATGGCGAAGATCACCGTGGCGATGGTGCCCGGCACCTTGCCCAGGCCGAAGAAGATCACCGCTGGGATGAGGTACACGAACGGCGGCATGGTCTGCATGAGGTCCAGCACCGGGCGGACCACCATCTCCACGTAATTGTTGCGCGACATGGCAACACCGATGGGCAGCCCGACGATCAGCGCCACCAAGCTGGCTGCCAGGACCAGTGCCAGGGTGGACATGGTGGGATCCCACAGGTCCATGAGCCCGACCAGCAGCAGCGCAATCAGGGAGAAGGTGCCAAAGGCCCAGCTCACGCGCCAGAAGGCGAAAAACGCAACCACGATGATGAACAACTCCGCCGGGATCCAGAGCAGGAAGTCCTCGAAGTTGTTGGTGAAAAACCCAACGATCTTGGCGAAGCCGTCGAGACCGCTGGCCGCGTTGTCGCGTATCCAGTCGACGCCGCCTTCAACCCACTTGCCGACCGGAACATCGTAATCATCCAGGAAAAACGCCATGACTTAACCCGCCTTTTTCAGTGTCTGGAGGAGCGCGGTCTTGGAGATGGAGCCGACGTAGTAGCCGTCGCCATCGACCACCGGCACGGGCCAGCGCGCATCCGCCACCCGTCCCAGCACCTCGGTCAGCGATTGCTCCGGCGGCACCGGCTCCACGTCGGTCTCGAACGCCTGCGACCAGCGGTCATCGCCGCCCGACTCGTGCGCTTTGGCCAGTCCGGCGGCACTCACCAGGCCCTGATAGCGTCCGTCGCGGTCGACCACCACCCCGTATTCGCGTTCGTGCTCGCGCAACCGGGACAGTGCGGCACCCACATCGAAGCCGGGTCGCTGGATCACCGTCACCTGCTTGTTCGTGGCGATATCGCCGGCGCTGTAAACCTGGCTGACGTCGACACCGTAGAAGAACGACTTCACGTAATCGTCCGCCGGGTGGGACACGATCTCCTCCGGCGTCCCCACCTGGACCACGCGTCCGCCTTCCATCATGGCGATGCGGTCGCCGATGCGCATGGCCTCGTCCAGGTCGTGGGAGATGAACACCACGGTGCGTTTCTCGCGCTGCTGGAGCTCCAGCAGCTCGTCCTGCATCTCCGTGCGGATCAGCGGATCCAGGGCCGAGAACGCCTCGTCCATGAGCATGATTTCCGGGTCGGTGGCAAGCGCCCGCGCCAGCCCCACGCGCTGCTTCATGCCGCCGGACAGCTCATGGGGGAAGCTCTCCATCCAGGCACCGAGACCCACCGATTCCAGCGCCTGGGCGGCGCGCTCACGGCGCTGGTTGCGCGGGATGCGCGAGACCTCCAGGCCGAAAGCGGCGTTGTCGATCACCGTCTTGTGGGGCATCAGGGCAAACGACTGGAAGACCATGCTCATCTCGTTGCGGCGCAGGCTGATGAGCTCCTTGTTGCTCATCTGCGTAATGTCCCGCCCGTCCAGGCGCACGCTGCCCGATGTGGGCTCGATGAGCCGGTTGAGCATGCGCACCAGGGTGGATTTGCCGGAGCCCGAGAGCCCCATGACCACGAAGATCTCGCCGGACTGGATGGCGAAACTCGCGTCCTGGACGCCGACCGTGTTGCCGGTGTGCTCCAGGATGCTGTCCTTGTCCTGGCCCTGCTGGATGAGCTCCATGGCTTGATCCGGGCTGGGCCCGAAAATCTTGTACAGGTTTTCCACCACAAGCTTCGCGTCTTCAGACATGGACCATGCTTCCACCTTGGCTTCGAGGGATTGCCCGCTGGGGCGTGCAAACAGCGGGCCAGGATTGCTGCCTGAGCGGCGAGCGCCGGACCGGACTGCTGCACCGCGGGTGTCGCATTACCGCGACGGTAATGTCATTGCCTTGGGACTGTATCCGCACGTCGCGCCGGCTGGCAAATCCGCGCCATGCCGGCCATTTGGATCACACCGGCGGGACAGGCCGTGCAAACCCCGCCATCAGGGGCTTGTGCCCCGCTTTTGTCACTTTTCTGTAACTCTTGCGTCATCGCAGCGCAACACGTAACCTTCTTCTCGCTTTTTTGCGAATGATTTGCATTTGGTTGTTGCAGTGCAAATCTCTGGAACCGATGTCCCTACCCCACCATCACGCAACAAGGAGACGGAGCATGTCCCGTACGTACCTGAGTGCCCTGGCCCTGGCGGCCACACTGACCACCACCGGCACCGCCCAGGCCGTGGATTTCGAGATCGACGACAGCACCACCGTGGGCGTCTTCGGCACCTTCGAGCCCAAGCTCATCACCGAGACAAACGATGTCTCAGATGATGGCGATCCTGTTAACGGCGAAGATCAGTCCGACTTCACGGACGAGGGTTCCATTGTGGGCTTCAGCGTCGACCACCAGGTTGCGCCCAATCTCACCGTCTTCGGTGTCGCCGAGTTCGAGTACGCCAGCATTGACGGCTCGGATAACAGCTTCGAAGCCGACGCGACCTTCGCCGGCTTCAAAGGCGATTTCGGCAAGGTCCAGGCCGGGCAGTTCGACGGAGTCTATGAGGACCTGATCATCGACGCCACCGAGGTGCTGGAGGACGCCGAAATCACCGATGAAAACGCGGCGACTGAGGACAACATGATCGCCTACTACAGCCCGGACCTGAACGGCTTCTCCTTCCGGGGCCAGGTGCGATTCCTGGGCGATGGCGACAGCCTCAGCAACCAGGACAGCAGCGAGCTCGGCTTTGCGCTAGCCGGCGGCTATACCGGCGAGAACTGGGGCGTGTACGCCGG